>JAGQHH010000393.1 GCA_020431945.1 Cyanobacteria bacterium HKST-UBA02
GATAGCCATTCGCACCAGAGCCGACTGGTCCTGCTTGAGAACATAGCCATGGGCGCCGGATTCGAGCCAGTCCTGAACTTCGGCCGCCTTGGCCTTGCTGGCGAAGATGACGACTTTGACATTGGGCAGAGTATTGAGACGTTTGAGGAGATCCTCAGTAGTAAGAAATCCAGGCAGATGAAGATCGAGAAGAACGATGTCCGGGAGCAGCTCTTTGGCAGTCTGCCAGGCTTCATCGCTGGTCCCCGCCTCGGCGATGACGTCGATGAGGTCCCCGCTGACGAGTTCGCCGATAATCTTCTCCCGGGTGGGAATGTGGTCGTCTACCACCATCAAGCGAATCATCGAAAAATCCTTTCCTTCTCAGGCGAAACCGATGCTCGATACCGGCACACAGTTTACAATAATGGTAAGCCTATGGAGGAAAGATGAAGAAGCACCTGGCATTCTCTCTTCTGGCGATCATCTCGGTGAGCCTGATGGACGCCCGGGAAGCGACCGCGAAAAAATTCGTCACCAGCAGCAATGCGTCGGCCTCCTCGCCCCTTGGCCCAAACGCGCTTCGCACCGACAGCGGCATCCAGTACAGAGACATAAAGATTGGCGAAGGCAAGACGCCCACCAAAGGCAGAACCGTACGAATCCATTTCACATCCTGGCTTTTTCCCAGCGGCACAAAGGTCGACAGCACCCTCGACCGAAAAACCCCCTATCAATTCGTGGTTGGGTACGGAATGCACAATCAGGGTCTCGACGAAGCTCTGCTGACCATGAAAGAAGGCGGCAAGCGCCTTTTGATCATTCCTCCGGAGCTGGCTTTCGGGAAAAAAGGGGCAGGCAATAAGATTCCTCCCAATGCCACCCTCAAATATGAAGTCGAGCTACTGCACGTCCTGGCGCCGAATGAGCGCTGAGCGGTACCGGGCACCATATCTGGTGCAAGCCGGCACTATTAACTTCGTATAAGAATTCCGGCCTTAGCCTTACAAATTTCCAAGGCTATATGTATGATGTATAGATCATTGACTCTTTTAAAGGCTTCGGATCCCGCTTAGCTGTATCCGGAGGGAAATGCCTTTTTATCACTGTCAAATAAAGAATTAGAGGGACAAACAATATGCTCGAAGAGATCACAAAACTGGCATCAAGCCGCTGGGGTCTGGCCGCAGTAGTCCTGCTGGCTATGCCCGGTGGTCGCAAAATGCTCCGCACCGTCGCCAAAGAAGCCGTCAGAGCCGGTCTGACCGTTTCGGAGAACGTCAAAGACCTGGTCGCCGAGATCCAGGAAGAAGCCAGCGATGTCGTAGCCGAAGTCAAGGCTGAGCGCGCCGGTAACACCAGCAAAGAGAAAGCCGGTCAGAAAGCCTGACCCTTTCCGCTCAATACAGTCCCTGCCTACCGGAGTCTTTGCTCCAGGTAGGCTGATTGTTCGTGCTAATACGTGCTTACAAAAGGAGTAGAAGCAAGATGGCAGGCAAGCTGAGTATCGGCTCCCGGGGTCTCAAACACCACCTGGCGGAGAGGACCCGTCTCCGTGTCCCGCGTCGGCACCGGAGCGTGGACACCATGAGCCGGATACAAGAAGCCCTCTGCCGGATTGGCTCGGTGAAGGAAGTGGAGACCAACGCCAAGACCGGCTCGGTCCTGGTGCTCCATCGCAATGACATCAATGTACTGTCCGCCATGGAAAAGGCGATCCTCGAAGTAGCCCCGGAAGCCCTGGACGAGATGACCAGGGAAGAGAATACCGAGGCCGACAATGTCAGCATCATCGCCAGTTTCATCGGCACCTATGCCACCAGGGCAAACCGCCGATTCAGCTCTTACACCGGCAACCAGCTCGACCTCAAGACCCTCCTGCCCCTGATCTTTTTCGGCATGGGAGTGCAGAGGGCGGCCGATACCGAGCGCTGGTGGTCCCACACACCGGCTTATCTCTTTTTCTACTGGGCTTATGACGCCTTCCTGAGATTCCACCTCTATCGCATAGAAGAGCGCAAACAAAACGGCTTCCTGCCTGTATCGCTCAACAACTAACAGGAGATCCAGATGACCAAACTGCTCGACGCGGGCTTTGCATACCACTTAGAGGTGGTGCATGCTATTCAGGGAAGGCTGCGCCTGAAAACACCTCATCTCCAGTGGAACAGCGAAAAGTCCAGTCTGCTCGTCGAGCTTCTCTCCGGCTTCCAGGAAATCAGAGGCGCCCGTTTCAACGCCTGGAACGGCAGCCTGGTGATCAGTTATGAAGAAGGGATGATCTCCCGACCGGACCTCCTGTCTCTTGTTCGAAACGCCATTTTCAGGGTCGAAAACGGTCTGGTGAAATCAGAGAAGAGCCTGGTCCCAAGCGGCATCGTCAGGCGCGGGCTCGGTCTACTGGTCGCCCGGTTCCCGATCCTGGGCAAGCTCATCTTCGCCGGGGCGTGCCTGACCAGGGGCGCCCTCACCTGCCTGGAAAGATTGACCCCGCCGGTGGTGCAAGTTTGCCTGGGCGCCGGAGCCTTCGCCCTCAGCTGCTTCAAGCTCCCCTACCGGCTCACCTATCCTCTAGTCATCGCCTCTATCGCTCCCATAGCAGGACGGGCCCTGGACGGTCTGGTCAGGGAAGGCAAACCCAATGTCGACGCTCTCGACTCCATGGCCGCGATTCTCATGCTCGTCCACGGCAAACCTATCGAGACGAGCTTTATGACCATGCTCATCGGTCTGGGTGAATTCATCCGCGAGCAGACTTCCCGTAAATGCGAGCGGATCGTCAGCGATTTGCTCGGTCTTGCCGGGCAAAACGCCTGGCTGGTCAAAGGGCGCAAACGCATCTGCATCCCGGCCAAAGATGTCCGGGAGCAAGACGTGGTGGTGGTCTATCCCGGAGAGCTCATCCCCGTCGACGGCATCGTCGAAGGGGGAGCCGCTGCCGTGGATCAATCGAAACTCACCGGCGAGTTCGCCCCGGTGGAAGTCTCCCGGGGAAGCGAAGTCTTCGCCTCCACAGTCAATGTGGAAGGCAAGCTCTATGTTCGCTGCACCGCAACCGGTGCCGCAACCAGAGCCGGCAATGTGATCGACGCCCTCAACTCGGCTCCCATGTCCGAGACCAGGATCCAGAATTATGCCTCCCAGATAGCCGACAAGATGGTCCTGCCTATCTTCGCCAGCGCCGGGCTCTGCTTGCTCCTCACCCGCAATATCGTGCGCACGATGAGCATGCTCATCTTCGATTTCTCCACCGGTATCAGAATCGCAGCACCCACAGCGGTGCTCGCCTCCATGCACAGAGCCGGACGGCACGGCATCCTGATCAAGAGCGGCGGTGCCCTGGAAAAGCTCGCCTCCATGGACGCTCTCGTCTTCGACAAGACCGGTACCCTCACTTCGGGCGAGCCGCAAATCACACGCATAGCGGTTTTCAACGGACTGCCCGAGGAGCGGATGCTCCAGCTCGCCTCGGCGGTGGAGCAGAGATTGCACCATCCCGCTTCCCGGGCCATCGTCCGTTACGCCCAGACCCGGGGTCTCGACATACCCGAGCGGGTCGAGTCCGAGTTCGTCCGGGGCATGGGCGTGAAAGCCCGGGTGGAAGGTCTCGATATCCTGGTAGGAAGCAAACGCTTCATGGAATTCGAGAGCATCGAGACGAGCCAGGCTGCTGAAGTCGAGCGCTGCGCCGTGGAAGGCGGCGAGTCCGTGGCTTATATCGCCGTCAACGGCAAGCTCGAGGCTTTGATTGGTTATTCCGATCAACTGAGACCCGAGGCCATCCAGGCGATCAAGAGCCTGCGCAAACTGGGCGTCAAAGAGCTGGTCATGGCCACCGGCGACAACCTCGCTTCCGCCGAGCATATTGCCGGCATCGCGGGGATCGCGAGCATCCATGCCAACGCTTTCCCCGAGCATAAAGCCGACCTGGTTCGTACCCTCAAAGAAAAAGGCTACACAGTGGGTGTCATCGGCGACGGTATCAACGACTCGCCGGCCCTGGCCCATGCCGATGTCGCCATCTCGCTGCACGGGGGCACAGATGCTGCCAGGCACACTGCCGATCTGATTCTCACCGACGACGATCTGAACCGGCTGCCTGAAGCGATACGAATCGCCCGTTCCGCCATGCAACTGGTCCGGGAAAACATATCCCTGGCCGTGGTCCCCAACAGCACCGGACTGGCTCTGGCTTCGGTGGGTCTGGTCGGTCCGGCCGGCGCCACCCTGCTCAATAACGGCTCCGCCATCTGTGCCGGGCTCAACGCCTTGAGACCGCTGATCTCCTCGAGCTGGTCCAGAGCCGAATCACCGGATGACGAACGCAGTGCAGTCATCGATGTCGAGCCGATTCACCAGAAATTCAGCCCGGCGAAGACCGAGAGCGAAGTCACCGCCACCAGTGCTTGATCGGGAGAACGAGCTCCTCGATAGAATTGCCGCTCCTCTGAGCATCGACGAGCTGTCCCGGCAAGCAGCGAGCCGGTTCGATCTGGGCGCCCTGGAATCAGTGAAAGCGATCACCACCGGCTACCAGGACCTCAATATCAAGCTGACCGCCGGCGGCTGCGACTACCTTCTCAAAGTATTCTCGCGTCATCGCTCCCGGCAGAATATCGAGCAGCAGATCGAGGCTCTGAGCTTTTTCTCGAGTCACGGCATCCCGGTGCCGACCCTCGTCAAAGAGGGAATCGAGATTGAGGGCTCCATCGCATGTGTAATGAGTTTCTTTCACGGTCACGACTTTACCGTCATTGCGCCGGCTGAAAGCGACATGACCGCCATGGCGGCATATCTGGCCCGGATTCACGAGCTTCCTCTTGAAGTGAGCCATTTCTATGACGACTGGGGAGCCGCCAATCTCGAGAAAGAGCTGGAGCTCAACCGGTCGGTTCTTTCTGCGTCGGACCGGGAGCTGGTGGAGGACGCTGCTGCTCGTTATGCCGGTCTGGACCTGGGCGCCTTTCGGCAATGCACCATACATGGTGACCTCTACCGGGAGCACGTCTTGAAGAGCCCGGAAGGCAATTATTGCATCATCGATCTCGGCTGCATGGACTACAATGCCGCCGTCCTCGACCTGGCCATTTTTCTAGCTCATTTCTGCCTGGACGAGAAGCTGGACAGAAGCCAGGCCGCGCATATCTACAAACGGGTCCTGGAAGCCTATCAGGTCCATGCTCCCCTTTCTGCCGCCGAGCTCGAGGCTCTCCCGATTCTGATCGCCGGGAGCTATGCAAGCTATATAATCGCCACCACCCATCTGATTGAAAGAAAGGGAGACAGCACGAGCCGCACTGCCGGCTGGCTGGAGTTAGCCCGCAATAAATTGACCAGCTTCAATAACTGGGATTTCGCTTATCGATAGACTTGTCGATGTGATAGCCTTCCTGGCCGTATATCGCTCGACGACGCTCTTCTCTCTTGCGGCGCAGATCTTTTCGAATATCGGGATTCTGCCTGATCTCGGGAGGCAATCGCAGGAGAGCATCGAGCTCGGCACGCTCGCAGGCTCTGGCGATATCGTCCTTGCTGCGGATGTGATCCTTGTATCCCATGTAAGAAGAAGAATCATCAGGGATAGAGCCCGCCGCTCTGCCCCGGCGGGTCTTGTGCACGCGCACGCTCTGCATGACCCGGCTGGCCTTGTATTGATCCGAGATCGCCCGCAAGAGCGAATCGAGCTGCGGTCTGATCTTCTCCTCGGGCTCACCGGCTCGCACCGAGGCTTCCATCTTGTCGTAGACACCCAGGTACGGCTTGATGCCGACCCCACGTTTTTTGGCAGCCAGAAGCCAGTCGTGAACTTTCTTGCGGTCGCCCTGGAGCGGACCCGGTGAAGTCTCGGCAAGCCCCCCGCCAGATGCCGGAGCCGGTGCCGGTGCCGGATGAGCCCCTTCCGCCGCCGGAAGCTGACTGGGTGCCGCAGCCTCCTCGGCAGACCCGGGAAGGACCATAGTCGAAATCAGTAGTAAGAGGGACAGAAGCCCGGCGGTCTTAAAGCTCATAGAGATAACCCGAATATCCATATATATCGAGTCTAGCCTGCCTGGCCCCGGAGCACAAGGGAGGCCTGCGGTGTAAGACCGCGGCTAAGACTGGGGTTTTCCCCCTGGTAGCTAGCTGCCGCCGGTGGCATCATTGGGCAGAGTCCAAAAACCGGCTACAGCGTATAGATACGGGCAATATCCAAAGGTCCGGTCCGCTTCACGCTGAGAATTCGTTCTCCTGAATTCACGCTGAGTTCACGATCTATTCACCATCACTTCACGCTTCGTCCTTAGAGTAAAAACCATGGTAGATGTTTTCAGTAAAAACCGAATACAACTGGCCATGGGCTTCACCGAATGCCTCAAAGCTTGCCGGTCTTTTTTAGCCGAACAGCGCTTCGAAGTGACCCAGCTGGGAAGCCAGCAGCTCATAGGCGTGCGGGAAGAGGACAGCACCCGCATAGTAATCAGCCTGGAAGGCATTTCAGCCAACGAGACGGATATAGCCGTCAGTCATTTCGCCTGAGATCAGGCACCAGATTCAGTTGCACTATTTCTGAGCTACGAGAACTTTGTTGCAGCCTTTCTCTTTGGCCGCCACCAGGGCGTCCAGAGCCGATTCAAGCAGGTCCTGGGGCTCGTTGCCATGCAATGGATAGTTGGAGACTGCCAGGGTGGCTGTCACTTTGATGGGCTGGCCGGTCTTGGGATCGGCGACCTCGAGCATCGAGACGCGCCGCCGGACCCGCTCCGCTACGACAAGAGCGCCATCCGAGTCGGTCTCATGGAGAACCGCCACGAGCTCTTCGCCGCCCCAGCGAGCCGGCATGTCGATCTCCCGGACCGAGCTCATCAGAATCTTGCCGACCTCGACCAGGACCTGGTCTCCGACTTCGTGGCCATACTTGAGATTGATATCGCGGAGATGATCGATATCCACAATCATCAGCGAAAGAGAATAGCCGAGCCGCAGGGCTCGTTTGAGCGAATGGGTGAGATGCTCTTTGAAGACATGACGGTTTGGCAGACCGGTCAGGACGTCGGTGCCCATCATCTCCTGGAGACGGGCTTCGCAATTGGCGAGCTGGTGGCGCAGGCGATCGATCTCCCGCTCTTTTTCCTTGAGCTGGCGCTCGAGCTGGACGTTCTGCCCCTGGAGCTTTCTTAACTGGCTCTCAGCCTGGCGATGCCTGGACTGGCCATGAATAGACTGCCACATCTGGGTCAAATGGGCTTTCATCGGATTCCCCCTTTGCCATGCCCTCTCGAGCTCTGAACACGTATTCCCGTGTCCGTCTCGCTCTCTGATCGCAGCTACCGTGCCGCGAGAGGGTGAAAATTCAGTACAGGTGGTCTAGAAACAGATCGGTTCTCTTCTTAGTCGGCTTTAATAACCGACCGCCTTATATTAGCGTTATTTAGGAATTATTACCAGTAGTAAGGGGGGAAAACCGCACTTTTAATTTATGGGTACTCTGCTGAGCACCTTTCCGTCAGTCCCGCCAAGCAACACCAGGGAATACTTCTTCTTGGGAGAATCGACAATAAAAGTAACTTTTCCGGTACCGGAGGTGTTCGGTCTGACCATTCCGCCTTCCAGTCGCATGTATTGCGGGTACTGCTGGTGCTGTTCCGATTCCACAACAAGATCGAAAAAGTGGAAGTTTCGCCGGGTGCGGTTTTTCACATCCAGCTGGAGCTGGAGCAAGCGCGCCTTTTTGTCTTTCCAGGGAGTCTTCATGAAATCGACCCTGGTTATGATCAGATCGAGACCTTCGACCTTTTTGATCGGCTCCTCTTCTTGAAATTGCTCAGGGTCGAATCCCGGCAGACTTATGGGCTCGGCGGTGGTGAGGCTGAGGAGATCACCGGGATAAAGCCCCCGTATATCGCCTTTGCGCTTGAGCGCCCCGATCAATCCGATTGTCGCTCCGACACCGGCACCGATGGCAACCGAATAACCCTGGGTGGCAATGGCGCCACCTATACCGGTGAGCTGCACCGAGAGCAGAGCACCGGCAGCGCTACCAACACCGACATAAGCCGAATCGATGGCGATCAGCTTGGTGACTGTCTTGAGCTTGCTGTCCTTGGTGGAGAACTTGGCGTTGAAATCCACCTCATACTGCTGGTCCGGGCTGACCAGCTTGTCGAACTCCACCTCGACATAGCCGTCCCGACCGCCACGCTTCTGCGAAACGGATCGGGTAACGAGTCCCCTGGCATACCAGTCTTTCGGGAGAAGCACTCGGCCGTCGTCGCCCACCACATCACGCCCGATCCGCACCATGAACTCGTCGCCTTTCTGGTTCACTTCCGAATTGAGAAAGACGCCCGGCGGCAGGACGAAGTCGATTTTGGTCTCCGGCGGCAGGGTCTCCACCGAGCCCGAAAGAAATGGCGTCCGCCCCGAGATAGCCGCTACCGAGCCTTTGAGCAAGCTCTCTTTGACCGATTCCCGGGGATTGAGGAGCGCCGGTCCGCGAATCTCGAGCCTGCTGATACCCGGACTATCTTGAGCGTAAGCAGGCAGAAAAGCACCAGATAGGATACCGGTCGATAGACCGGATGAAATAAGAAATCGCGCTAGTCGGCTTCGCTTTCCATTCATAGTCAGAGCGTCCTCAGAGTTTCCGGGTCAGTATCTCTTTGATTTGCTCGAGAAAACCTTTCTTCGCCTTGGTATTGGCTCTCGACGACTCCTGGCTGCGGGTCGCCGCCTTGATCTGGACCTCGAGATTGCGGGCAGTGGAATCCCGGGAGTCGATCCGCAGGGAGGTCTGGACTTCGGTCATGGCCAGAGTCAACCAGCCCCGGGCATAATAAATCTCGGCTAGCTTGTTGTGATAGCGGGGCTCGTTGGGAACCAGCCTGATTGCTTCTTTCATGGCGGTCTCGGCTTCTTGATAGCGCCGACGCTTGAGCAAATCGTCGGCCCGCTCGAGATGCTTGTTGGCCCACTTGGTATTGATGGTCTCGCCCATCTCCAGGGCGGTCATCTTGATAGTTTTGTCTATATCCTCGGCGCCGCCTTCGGAAACCCCGCCCTCGCCGTTATTCTCGGAAGCTTCTTTGTCCTTGCTCTCCTTCTTTTTCTTGAGCATGAGCAGGGCGTCATACTCGGCCCGGCGCTCGCTATCGCTGACGATATCGTGAGCCCTGGTCACCTTGGCGAACTGTCTCTGGGCAATCTCGCGCTGTTCCGGGTCATTGGGGAAGCGGTCAGGGTGCAGGCGTTTGGCCAGGCTGATATACGCCTTCCGTATCTCTTCGGGCGCTGCGTCGTGCTCAACGCCTAAAATGGCGTAGTAGTCGTCCTCAAATTCCTGCATAGCGACTCTATTTTATCGGATTATAAAAACTAACATGGGGCTATTTAAGAAACCGGGCACTTATAAAGAAATTGTAGATTTATGAGCAGGGTGTAACCTGACTCCCCCATAATTCTAATTGGCGGGGTAATGCGGACCTAACCCTGGAGCCATATACACGACTATCCGCATTATGGAGTTTCCATGAACTTAGACCGTTTCACAAACAAAGCTCAGGAAGCGATTACCGGCACCCGGAACCATCTCACCCGGTTCGGGCATTCCCAGGTAACACCGGAGCACCTGCTTCTCTCACTGCTCGAACAGGAAGAAGGTCTGGCCTCCACTATTATCAAAGCCCTGGATGCCAGCCCCGAAAAGGTCAAGGAAGAAGTCTCGGCTTATCTGGCCAATCAGCCCAAGGGCTCGGCGGTAAGCACGGAAAAGGACGAGCTCAGAGTCTCCTCCAAGCTCATGCAAATGCTCGAGGAAGCCGACAAGGAGGCTTCCCGCCTGAAAGACCAGTTCATCAGCATCGAGCACTTGATGCTCGCCCTCACCGACCAGGGACGCGGGCATTCCGGCAGCATCCTCAAGCAAAACGGTATCACCAGAGAGCGGATTCTCGAGTCTCTCAGCGATATCCGGGGTAACCAGCAGGTTACCAGCCAGGACCCGGAGGCTACCTATCAAGCCCTCAAGCGTTACGGCAAAGATCTCACCGAGGCGGCCGCCAAAGGCAAGCTGGACCCGGTTATCGGCAGAGACGACGAGATCAGAAGAGTGATGCAAGTGCTCTCCCGGCGCACCAAGAACAACCCTGTTCTTGTGGGCGAGCCCGGGGTCGGTAAAACCGCCATCGTCGAAGGTCTAGCCATAAGAATCACCAAAGGCGACGTGCCCGAAGGTCTCAAGGACAAAAAGCTCATCGCCCTCGATATGGGCGCCCTGATCGCCGGAGCGAAATACCGCGGCGAGTTCGAAGAGCGCCT
>JAGQHH010000394.1 GCA_020431945.1 Cyanobacteria bacterium HKST-UBA02
ATAAGGACCGGAGACTCTGTTGCCACTGGTATCAATCCCGGACTGGGGAGCGAAGTTACCGAAGTGGAGCGCCCAGTTGCGGCTGAAGTCTTCCACTGCCATCTGCTTGACGACGTTAGCCGGCAGATTGAGAACCATGGAGGAGGTTACTCCGTCTCTGCCATAAGTGGTTTTCACCGAGCGTCCGTTCCGGGACTCGTAAGCAGCGATGGTGGTCCAGAGACCGGCTTCGATGACCTGGAGATTGAGGGTGAAATCGGAGGGAGCGGACGGGAAGTCGATTACTACCAGACGGCAATTATGGGCATACTGACGGACTTCCACTTCGCTGGTGATGACGGTGGGGCTGAAGTTGTCCTGCACTCTCCCCATCTCGGGCTGACTGGCAGCCAGGACAACCGGTCTGGGAAGGCTGGTATTGGCACGATAGGAGGCAATCTCGCGCTCTGTAGGCATGAGGATATGCTGGCCGGCCACAAGAGCCATAACCGGATTGCCGTTCTCGTCCAGATCGGTGCTCATACCGTTGACCTGGGCGATCAGTTTCCAGTAATGCTGGCTGTTCATGCTGCTGTTGCCGGCGGCGATGGTTTTCAGCGAATCGCCGTCCTGGACTTCATAGAATTTCTGCTGCGAGAGCTGACCGACCGACTGCGGGCTGAGCAGATCCACCGAGGGGCGACCGCCGGCGAATCGGACTCGATCGAGAATACAGCCGAGAGGACCGCTGGGCTGGCCGGAGACTACCGGTATGGTCTTCACGGCAGGCTCCTGTCCGCAGTCTGACGAATATTCTTCACTGGCGACAAAACCGTTGGCCACTCCACCGACCAGGGACTTGCCATTGAAGAAGTGCTTGGCGAAAACACGGCATTCGGCGGCGCTGGGAAGCCAGAGCACCTGGGTGGGATAGATGAAGGGAGTGCGGACTCCGTCGACCATGCGATAGACGACTTCGCTGCGGTTGATAGTGATGATCAGGTCACCGAATCTGGCATCGCCGAGCTTGCTACTAGCGATACTGGCGATGGTGTCACCGGCCTCGACCACGTATTTTTCGCGACCGACGCTTACTTGCTGGGCGATCTGGTCCTCGTCCTCATCCTGCGATTCACCGGCAAGACCGAGGACCTGGGCGAACTTGAGAGCGGCAGCCAGACCGGGGAAGAAGAAGACTTCGCCGTTATGGCGCAGGGTGACGACACCGTTCTCGATGGTCAGACCGGGGGGAAGCGACTGACCGCCCTTGATGGCATTGACGATACCGATGGCGATGACCGGAGTCATGGCGCCGCGGGTAGCCTGCACGATGAATTCGGAAGCCTGGACGCTCTTGGTGCTTTCAGGTCTGGTGCCGACCAGGTCGGTTTTCTGAGCATCGGCTTTGACCGTGGTGCTCTCGACGCGGGTCCCGATGGCAAGGGGGTCGATGCTTATATTGATGACAGTGCCATTGGTCTGGGCGATAGTCGTACCGTTGGCTCCGGTGACACCGTTAATAGAACCGGTGATGGTACCGACCAGGGCTGTACCCTGAATTCCATAGTGCTTGACTTGACCGTCGAGACGAATATTGATAACGCCCTGATCGATGACGATAGGAAGAGCGATATAACGGACCGAATCAAGCTTGACTGCGACACCGACATCCGAGCGGACGCTCTGGGAGCCGAGGGAGAACTTGACCGAGGGAGCATCACCAGAGGTGCTCACCAGAGCTACCGACTCTGCTTTCGAGACGAAGGCTTGATAGGCGCCCAGGGGAGCCAGGTCGATAACAACCGGCTGCGCTTTGACCGCATCGCCGGAGAATTGAACGAGGTCGGAGCCGCGCTCAATCTGGCGCTGGGACTGGGAATTGGCTTGCAACTGGACTTGAGCTTGCGACTCGAAAGAAGCGGCCTTTCCAGAGACCATATAAGAAGCGGCATCGGTTCTGAATCCGGCGGACCAGTCGATGGTGGAGGCGCTGGAGAGCTTGATCGCGGAGGTATTTGAGAAGGAAGTATTGAGATTGAGAGAGTCAGCGCTGGCAGCACCATCCACGGAGGTTCTGGCGAGAAATGCCGAAGCTCTATAGCTGGACGAGACAGGAATATTAGAAACTGCGGCGATTTCGGCGACTCTGCTATCGAGCTGATTAGCATTGGCCACAAACGCGACCTGATCCTGTGAACGTGAAATTGAGACTCTATCGCTGTTGGAATCCAGTGCAACTACATTGGCTCTATCGCTGCTGGAACCTACTGCAACTACAGTGGCTCTGTCGCTGTTGGAACCAACTGCAACTACAGTGGCTCTATCGCTGTTGGAAGGCACGGCAACCGCAGGCTCGATGGCTTCGATCTTTTGATTGCCCTGATTGCCGACCAGAGCGGTAAGAGCGGTGACGATGGGGGAAGTCTCTTGAGTCCCTCTGACTGCTCCGGCAACGATATTGCCCAGAGAGGTCTCGCCAGCGCTGTTCGGGGTGTGGACGGAAGGAAGAACGACAGCGAGGTCGCCGGGCTGGGCTTCGACGAAGGGCTTGGAAGGGCTGTTCTGGAAGGCGCGGGCTAGAACGGTCATGGTCTCGGGGGTCACTCTGGAAACCGCGCTGTCACCGGGGAAAGCTTCTCTGGGCGTGAACTCGTTGGAAACAAGAGAGGCGATTGTGTGGGTAGCAGGAAGAACGGCTTCAGGCTTGACGGCGGGAAGGGTGGCGACATCGGTTCGGACCGCAGGAAGATCAGGGGAAGAGCTGCGAACCACGCTTTCGACCAGGGCTGCTACCATGGAGCCGGCGGTCTCGGGGCTCACGGGGAGACGGGCACCCTTGCCACGGTCCAGGTCGCCTGCTTCGGGTCTGACATAGCCACCGACAGTGGTGTTATCGGCGAGAAGGGTCTCGAGAACGGCAACGCTGACCTTGCTCTTGCTGCTGTCGCCGGGATAAGTGGCGACGCCCTGGAAACCTGTACCTTCCTTGGGCTCGGGAGCTTTTGTCACGATGCTCGTCAGATTGGCGATAAGGCTCTCCGGAGCAGGTGCAGCAGCAGGTCTGGTGGTATCGATGGCGCGCTCGCCGACTTCAACGGTAGCAGCGACAATGGCGCGCATGGCCGGGGGAAGGCTGGCGGGAAGCACGGCGGGAAGATTGTCGGAAGCCCCTGCAGCATGTGCAGAAGGAAGAGGCTGACTGGAATCTGCCGGACGAACTTTGTCCGGACTGCCATTGCCCAGAAGACTGGCGATGGTAGCACCGAAAGTAGAACCGAGATCGTTTTCGCTCTTCATGACATAGCGCTCGGCTGCCGGCAGGATAGCACCCTTCTCGTCAACCGGGGCGCTGCTCAGGTGGATAGCTTTGGCGGTATCGTCAGAAACGGCGCTGATGCCGCTGTCGCCGGGGAAGAGAACGCGGGGGGTGAGACCGGTTCCGATAGCCTCGGGCTTG
>JAGQHH010000395.1 GCA_020431945.1 Cyanobacteria bacterium HKST-UBA02
TGAAGGCAGGCTTCTCTATGCTTATACGCCGCGTTTCGCCGTCACCTCGAGCCGGGAGCTTCTCGATGGGGTGGGCGAGTTGCTCGAGAAGAGCCCGGGAAGCTTCATGCACACTCATCTATCCGAGTCCCGGGGCGAGATCGAGTTTGTCGCCAGGCAATTTCCAGGCTACAAGGACTATGTCGACGTCTATGACCGTCACGGTCTCCTGGGCGAGCGTTCGATTCTGGCCCATGCGATTCATTTGAGCGATCGAGAGTTGAAAGTACTGGCGGATCGCAAGAGCATCCTGGCTCACTGCCCGAGCAGCAATTTCTTCCTGAAAAGCGGGGTCTTCCAGTACACCAGAGTGATGAATGCCGGCATCCGTTTCGGTCTGGGATCGGATGTGGCAGCCGGACCGCAGATGTCGATGTTCGGCGTCATGAAAGACGCCAACTATATCCAGCCCTCCGACTGGCTCACGCCCCGGGAGCTTTTCTACCGGTCCACTCTGGCAGGAGCCGAGGCCCTTGGTCTGGCTGAGCATACCGGCTCTCTGGAGAAAGGCAAGGAAGCCGATTTCATCATCGTCGATCCGACTTTCCGGACCGGTATCGCCGATGACATCCTCGAGCAACCCACCGACGAGATCCTCTCCTCCATGGTATTCCTGGGTGACGACAGGATCGTGCTATCCACCTTTGTAAGAGGTGAATGTCTTTTCAAGAAAAACGAAAAGCACAGACAGATGAGCGTGCTAGGATCTTAGGCTTTGCTGGAGGAACTCCCATGCCGCCTGCCACCAGACCGCAGAACAAGATCAACGAAATCTATTCGCAAGCCGTAATCAAAGACCGAATTGCCGAGCTGGGCAAGACTATCAGCGAGGACTTCCGCGATCTGGAAAATCCAGTGGTCATAGGTGTCATGAAGGGCGCATTCTGCTTTCTCGCTGATCTCGTCCGGGAGATCAAGACTGAGAGCCCTCTGCAGATCGAGTTCGTGCGGCTCTCCAGCTACGGTAGCGCCACCGAAAGCTCGGGCCAGGTGCAGACTCCCTATCTGGAGCTCCCCAACATTCGTCATCGTAATATCCTGGTAATCGAGGACATCATCGATTCAGGGCGCACCGCCAAGTTTTTCCTGGACTATCTCAACGAGCAATTCGCTCCTGAGACGCTCAAGATCGCTTGCTTCCTGGACAAGCCCTCGCGCCGGGTGGTTGACATCGAAGCCGACTATGTCGGGTTCACCATCAACGATCTCTTCGTAGTGGGCTATGGTCTCGACTATGCCGAGAATTATCGCGAGCTTCCCTTCCTCGGCGAGCTGGTGCTGGCAGAGTAAGGACAGAGGCTAGCTGAATCAATCGAAAAACGGGTAAACTAATTGTGTAGCACCCGGTTGCCATCTTTATGCGTAGAAACGGTCATAGCCTTATCGAAGTCGCGATATCGGTCTTCCTGCTGATTATCTGCGCCCTGATTCTTCTCAATGTATTCGTCATCGCCCGGGCCAAGTTCTATAACGACCGGGTATGCCGTGATTGCATCCAGCTTGCTGTGAAGGCCGCTCTGGACGGCAAAGACACCCAGTCCGTGATCAAGGCTGCTCGAAGCGGCATGGAATCCTGCGGACGCGGAGGAAACTGGGTGGAGCATCCCCAGTTCACCATGTTCAATGACGATATCTCCGAGAACTCCCGGGTCTTGCAACTCCAGACCACCACCCGGGTGCTCATTGCCGTGCCTTTTCTGGTGGCCAGCCTGCCCGGCGCCGAGAAAGATGACGGGCGTCATCTCAAGGTGCGCTCTACCTATGTATACAAGATCAAGAATCCGAAGCGGATCGAGACCGGAGCCAGGGACTAGCAGTTAGATTCCCTTTTCGCCCTTAACCAGCTCGCCTTCGGCGCTGTACACTTCCACCGGAGCGAACATCTCGTGGTCCGGTCTGATCTTGTCGGCATCGCCGACCACGGCTATGACCAGGTCTTGAGACTGAATCAGCCTCCTGGCGGCGAGCCTGACATCATCCACGGTGACGGCCATGAGCTTTTTCGAGAAAGTCTCGAGATAATCAGGCGGAAGATCGTAGAGGCTGCTCTCCAGCAGTCTGCCGGCAAGACCGCTCTGGGTCTCGAGCTTGAGCTGGAACTGTCCGGCCAGATAACGCTTGGCTATATCGAGCTCTTCTTTCGATACCTTGAGATTGCGGATACGCTCGAGCTCGTAGAGGAATTCCTGAATGGACGGTCCGGTAACTTCGGTGCGAACATCGGCGGTGGCCGAGAACTCGTCCGGATAGACCTTGGCTGAAGCATGGCTGTAGGCGCCATACGTGTAGCCTTTGTCTTCTCTTATATTGACGAAGAGTCGCGAGTGGGCGGCGCCGCCGAGAATCTCGTTCATCACGAGGATATTGAAATAGTCGGGATCGGTTCTTTTGATCCCGAGATTCCCGAGCTTGAGCGATGTCTGCACCGAGCCCGGACGATTGACCAGATAGATGTGCCGGCCTTCATGATGAGGTGTATCAGGCAGAGTGGTGACGGCTCTCGTGCCTTTCTGCCAGTCTCCGAGCCTGCTCTTGATGGTCTCTTTGATGGACTGACTGTCGAAATCGCCCAGGACGATCAGAATGGCGTCATTGGGAATATAGTGCTCTTTGTGGAAGGCCACGAGATCCTCGCGCTCTATGGCAGAGACCCGGTCCGGATGCGGTGCCACCACGCTGTAGGGATGACCGCCGAAGACCACTTTACGGAAACGCTCCTCGAGCAGAAAAGATGGCTTGCTTCTCTGCATGACCAGCTCCTGCAGCCAGTTCGCTTTCTTGAGCTTGAGCTCGTCTTCCGGGAAGGTAGGATTGAGAAGGACATCCGAGAGCATCTCGAAAAGCCTGTCTTTGTAATTGGAGAGCGCCGAGCCGCTGAGGATGGTGAAATCATATCCGGTGTGAGCGCTGAGACCGCCGCCGACAAAAGCGATCTGCCTGGCTATCTCTTTGCTGGTCCGCTTGCTGGTTCCCTCGGTGAGCATGCTGGCGGTCAGGTTCGAGACACCGTTCTGCTCTTTGCCTTCCAGAGTCATGCCGGCTTTGAAACCGATGAAGGCGGTGACATAAGGAAAACGGTGATCCTCGACGAGCTTCACTTCGAGCCCGTTGTCCATCTGATAGGTCTCGACCTCGGGCAGTTTGAAGGTTCGCGGCTCGGGCAGCTCCGGTG
Organism: Cyanobacteria bacterium HKST-UBA02; assembly: GCA_020431945.1. The sequence continues at coordinate 3,212 of JAGQHH010000395.1, forward strand.
GCTTGGCGCGCCAGGTCTCGGCATCTGCCGAATTCGACTGCGATTCTGTCTGGGCCATGAGGGCTGCCGGGCTGGTCATGACCAGCATGGTTGCCATAAGCGAAAGAGTAAGCTTGCTCGACTTCATCACTGCGTGCTCCTTTCAGCTACCGGTACGACTTCGACGGTAGTGATTCCTTTGTCCGTGAAAATTCGCGAGGCGACATCCTTGATGTCGTCGGTGGTGATACTCAGATAAGTCTCGACATCCTTGTCCACAAGATCAGTCCGACCGAAAAAGCTCTTGTACTGCGCGAGCATCTCGGCTCTGCCCAGGCTGCCCTGGAGAGAGTAATAGCTGCCTGACGAGAAGAGCAGGCGGAGGATCTGATTCTTCGCTTTTTCGAGCTCTTCTTCGCTGACCTTCTCGGTCTTGATCTTCTCGATCTCGGAAAGCAGTATTCCCTTGACCTTGTCCACATCGTTGCCGGGTTTGGCCACGACGAAGAAATTGATATTGGAGGGACCGCGACGTTCTTCGTAGCTGGATGAGACCGTGAGGGCGACCTGATCGTCTTTGACCAGTCGCTGGTAGACCCGCGAGGAGCTACCCATGGCCAGGATCGACTGGATGAGATTCAAGACGAAAGAATCATGCTCGCGACGGGTCGGGGCCTTCCAGGCAAGCCAGAAAGCCGGGAGCTTGGCGTGGGAATCTTTCACCTTGAGGTATTTCGCCTCGTTCTGGACCGGCTCTTCCACCACCGGCACCGGTGGCTTCTTGCCCGGGGCGATGGTATCGAAATATTTGCGCACCATCTTCTCGATATTGTCGCTATCCACATCGCCCACGATGGCCATGACGGCGTTGTTGGGGACATAATAAGTATCGAAGAAATCTTTGACATCATGGACGGTGGATGACTCCAGGTCCTCGAAATAACCAATCACCGGATGCGAGTTGCTCCAGTTGTCGAAGATCAGCTCTTCCAGCTCGATTTCCGCCGGGACATAGGGCTGGTTGTCGATGCGCAGCCGCTTTTCTTCTTTGACCGTCTCGAGCTGGTTCTTGAAGTTCTCCTCGGTGACTTTGAGCGAGCGCATGCGATCGGCTTCCAGCCAGAGCAGAAGCTCGATCTGATTGCTGGGCACTTTCTCGAAATAGTCGGTGTAGTCAGCGTGGGTGGAAGCGTTGAGCAGCCCGCCGGCGGATTCGACTTTCTTGAAGAAATCGCCCTTGGGAATGTTCTGAGAGCCCTCGAACATCATATGCTCGAAAAGATGGGCGAATCCCGAGCGTCCCTTGACCTCGTTGCGGGCGCCGACATCATAGATGAGGACCAGGGATGCCACCGGAACGCTGTGGTCCTCGGCGACCACCACCTGAAGACCGTTGTCCAGGGAGAACTCCCTGGTCACCGGAATGAGGGGCTTTTTGATCGTCAGGGCCGGAGCTTTCTCATCGGATTGAGCCCGGGCTCCGGTCGCAAAGATCGGTGACAGCAAGCTGGCTACCATGAGCATCACAGCTGTCGGTCTTAGCATTTCAATTCTCATCTTCGTCCTCGCCGGTTCCTAGCAACACGCTCGTCCAGAAAATTGCCACTGCAAGGATACAGAAAATTCCGCCTCCGATGCAGATCTTTTCGGGAAAGCCGTAACGCCTCAATACCAGGTAGGAGCTGATAGCCAGACAGACAGCCAGCACCGCTACCATATGATTGACGTTCATATTATATCGTCTCCTATAATCGAGCGCCCTTCAATGTCTCGGCACAGGCACAACGCCCGGATCGCGGCGGTATTGCCTTGATCAGAGACGTCAGAAGATTTTGCAAACGGGTATTGTTCTCGCTGAAAACCTTTACAACTTCGGAGTGGGAAACCGGTCCGACTTCTCCTTCCAGCCCGCAATCATAGTCGGTGATCAGAGATATGTTGACGACACAGAGCTCCAGCTCCCGGGCCAGATAAGCCTCGGGATACTGGGTCATATTGATCACTTCCCAGCCCATGGACGAAAACCATGCCGACTCCGAACGGGTGGAGAAGCGCGGTCCCTGGACCACGACCACGGTACCCCGCTCGTGCATGGTGATGTCGTTCTCCCTGCCGGCGCTCACCGCCAGTTCCCGGAGCTCCGGACAGTAGGGGTCGGCACTCGATACATGAGTTGTGATCGGGCCGTCATAGTAAGTGTCGATTCTTCCCGAGGTGCGATCGACGAATTGATCGCAGACCACGAAATGTCCGGGTGCTACGCGCTTCTGCAGGCTGCCGGCGGCACAGGGAGAGATCAGGCGGCTCACCCCCAGGGACTTCATCGCCCAGACATTGGCCCTGTAGTTGATCTTGTGGGGCGGTATATGGTGGTTCTTGCCGTGTCTGGGCATGAAAGCCACCGGTGTGCCGGATCCTGGCATGGATCCGATGGCGATGCGTTCGCTGGGTGCTCCGTAAGGAGTCTCCACCGCCACCTCCTCGCAATCG
>JAGQHH010000396.1 GCA_020431945.1 Cyanobacteria bacterium HKST-UBA02
GCCTGTTTGGCTTGCTTGGCGGTGGCTTCTTTCTTGCCCTTGGAAACGACTTTCTCTTTGATACGAGTGGCTTTACCGGTGAGTTTCCGGAGATAGGAGAGCTTGGACCGTCTCACATCACCACGGCGGAGGACTTTGATTTTCTCCACCCGGGGAGAGTTGATCGGGAAGACCCGCTCGATGCCGACACCCTGGAAAGTCCGTCTGACGGTGACGGTATGACCGACGCCGGAGCCGCGCATGTCGATGATCACGCCTTCGTAGCCCTGGGTCCGCTCTTTACCGCCTTCGACGATTTTGACGAAGACTTTGACGGTATCGCCGACATTGATGTCCGGCTGCTCTGCCTTGATATATTCACTCTCGATGTCACGAATTATCTGGTTCATTTTTCTATTTATGAAAGGGGCTCAAAATTCTAGCATGCAGACCCCGGACCTGCACAAATACTTCACTTTCAGCCATTCAAATTGCTTCATATTCTAAGAAGGACTTAAGGATACCGTGCCTGCAGGCACCCTGCTCAGTCCCCGTCTTTGCCACTGTATATGGTTGCAGCGGGCGGTGTGTCCACCTGGGCGTCCTTGAGAGTGGAAAGCTCGCTAACGAAGTCTTCCACCGAGCGGAATTGTCTGTACACCGAAGCGAAACGCACATAAGCCACGTCATTGAGCTCGCTGAGAAAATTCAGGGCGAGCTCCCCGAGAGTGCTGGCTGCCACCTCGCGCTTGCCCATGGCGAGGAGCTCATTTTCCACCTGGTCCACAAGATCGTCGATCTGCTCGGCGGTCACGGCAGTCTTGGCGCAGGCACGGTTGACGCCGGCTTGCAGCTTCTCCCGGCTGTACGGCTCGCGGCTGCCGGAGCGTTTCACCACCAGCATCTGCATGACCTCTACCCGCTCATAAGTAGTGAAGCGCTTGCCGCAGGCTTCGCATTCTCGCCGGCGTCTCACTGCATTCTCGCCGGTGAGACGAGATTCAAGGACACGGCTGTCTTTTTTCTGGCAGAACGGGCAGAACATATCGGCAATTATATAAGGCGACCGTTTGATAGCATAATGACATAATCGGAATCACAAAGTAGTTAATATGGCTAAGCGTGCGAAAAATCATTACGAGATTCTCGGTCTCAGCCCGACCGTCTCGAGCGCTGAGATCAAGCGGGCTTATCGCGAGCTCGTCAAGAAATGCCATCCGGATGTGGAGTACAGAACCCAGTCCCAGAGCCAGCGTACCGATGCTCACAAACGCATGCAGAGCATCAACGAAGCCTACGAGACTCTCATGGACTACGCCAAGCGCGCCGCCTACGACTTTCAGATAGGCGCCCGGGGACGTCGCATCCATCACCGCACTCAGCCCTTCCTGGACGACGAGGCCCAGCGCGAGAAATATCTCAAGCAGGTCTTCCATCCGGGCCGCAAAGCCGTGGTGCGCGTCCTGAACCGCTACAAGAGCAAGCTCCAGGATCTCTCCCAGGACATCTATGACGAAGAGCTGCTGGCGGAGTTCAGCCTCTATGTCGAAGAAGTGGAGAAGACCCTGCGTAATGTCTCCTACGCCTTCACCGAATCCCCGCCGCCCCCGAGCCTGAGCAGTGCCGTACAGTGGATGCGCCATGCCATCGCCCAGGCAGCCGACGGTCTCGACGAGCTCCAGGAGTTCTGTCTCAACTATAACTACGACCACCTGAGCATGGCCGGCAATCTCTTCAAGATTGCCGTCGAGCACAGCCGCCGGGCTCTCTCTCTGGCTCAGGCCTGACTCTTATCGATCTAGCTATCTATCTATTTATCTATCTGACGGCGAGCTCGGCAGCGCCATGCCGATCGCTTTCCGTGCCGTCGGCAGCCACGGTCTTGCCGTAGAGGTCATAAGCTTTCGAGGCGGTGATCTCCACCTGGCAGACCTCGCCCATATCGATCAGAGACTCTTCGCTCTCTTCCACGAAGACCTGATTGTCGATATCCGGAGCGTCCCACTGGGAGCGCCCGATATAGAGCTGGCGCTTCTCGTCGAAACTCTCGATGAGCACATCGATGACCGAGCCCACCATGGCCTCGTTGGCTTCCCGGGCGATGGCATGCTGCACTTTCATCAGGCGACCCCGGCGGCTGCGCTTGACCTTCTCCGGGAGCTGGTCCGGCATATGACCGCTGGGCACTTCGGTTTGTTTGGAATAAGTGAAGACACCCAGACGATCGAAACGGCTTTCTTTGACGAAGTCCACCAGATGCTCGAAATGCTCTTCGGTCTCGCCGGGAAAACCGACGATGAAAGTGGAGCGGATCTTTACTCCCGGCACCATCTCTCTTATACGCTTCACAACTTTCTCGGGATGAAGCGGTCTGGCCATGGCCCGGAGCACATCGGGATGGCTGTGCTGCAGGGGAATATCGATATATTTGACGACTTTGTCCAGGCTGGCGATGGCAGTGAGAATCTCTTCGGTGGCTTCAGTTGGATAGGCGTACATGACCCGGATCCAGTCCAGACCCTCGATCTCGTTGAGGGAAGCAAGCAGATCCGGAAGCGCCAGACGACCGTAGAGGTCGAGACCGTAATAGGTCGAATCTTGAGAAACCAGAATGATCTCTTTCACCCCGGCTTTGACGAGCACCCGGGCTTCTTTCGTGAGGGACTCTATAGAACGGCTGCGGAACTTGCCCCGGAGCATGGGGATGATACAGAAACTGCAACTGTGATCGCAACCTTCGGCGATCTTCAGATAAGCCGAGGCGCCCATGCCGGTCATCACCCGGGGCAGGACCTCATCGCTGTAGTCGTTGGGAATGTCCGAGACCTGCACTATACGCGCCGAGGAATCGGCAGCCACAGCCCGTACCACCTCGACAATCTTGCCGGTGTCACCGGTGCCCACCACCGCTCTTGCTTCGGGGATCTCATCGAGGAGCTCTTCTTTGAAGTGCTGGGCGAGACAACCGGCGATGATCAGCTCTTTGCCCTCGTCGGCGAGCTCGACCAGAGTACGCACCGACTCTTTGCGGGCGTCCCCGATGAAAGAGCAGGTATTGACCAGACAGAGGTCGGCATCGTCGTTGTCGAAAGTGACCTCGAACCCGGCGTCCTGCAACTGACCGAGCATGATCTCGGTGTCAGTGGCGTTCTTGGGGCAACCCAGAGATACCACTCCGACTTTTAAACTGCGCATGAGGGTGCGTGCTCCCGCTTGAGAGTTAGAAGTCTTTAACGAGATCTAAGCATTACTCGCTGTCAAGACGTCCATCAGTATAGCGGTAAGGCACCCCGATTGATCGTCCGCCCCCGATAGAGTCCCCGGAACTGTAACGAGATCCGACTCCGTCGATACTGCGGTAAGCGGGTCTTTTCGGCGCCGGGGCGGGCTTTTTGACCACCGGTCTGGGGGTGGTGGGCTTCACAGGTCGAGGGGCAGTGGTGGTAGTCGCGGCTGCAGTGGCTGCCGAGGCGGTGTCCGGAGTAGCGGCGGCATCGCCCTGGGTGGCGCCGGTCGCGCCGAAGGAGCGATCGGTGACCTTGCCGGCCAGACCGAAGCTCTCATGCTTGCCCTGGTAGGCGATATTGAGGCTGCCGCCGTTGCCGGCTCTCACCTTGAGACCCTGGGCGTCTTGAAAATCACGGCGATCGCCGGCTTCGAGATAGCCGGTGAAAAGCGACTCTCCGGTGGACTGTGATTTGACCTCCACCCAGACGTGCTGGCTGGCGGTAAGCGAAATCTGGCATCCGCCGCCGGTCTTGGGAGCGTCCTGGGCGGCGGGCTTGTCGGCATTGCTCGCAGTCGAAGGAGCCTGACTGCCGGCGCTGCCTACATTGAAGCGGGAAGCCGATTCTTTGAGAGCGAGCACCGAAGGATCGTGCTGGGACTCGAAACGCTTCTGGTAATCGTAAAGGAAGACTATGAGACCGACCAGGATGATGATCAGGAAAGCCGGATAGAAGACCATCTTCACCAGGCTCGGACGCACCGGCGGCATATGGGCCTTGCGGAGCTGCGGCTGCACCACCGGGGCCTCTCTCAGGGCAACGGTCTTGCTGGGCTTGCCCCAGCCGCCGAATACTCCCTTGTCCGTGGCGGCATCTTCTTCATCTTCGGAGCCACGTTTGAACTCTTCGGCGAGATTCTGACCGTTCAGACCGACACACTCGGCATAACGCTTGATGAAACCAGCCACATAGACAGGCTCGGGAAGTTGCTCGAAGGCGCCGCCTTCGATGGCCTCGAGATTGCTGGTGGGGATTTTGGTACGGTCGTAGATCTGACCGAGGGTGAGCCCCCGGCTCTCCCTGGCTGTCTTCAGCTTCTGTCCTATCTTCTCGAGAGTGCTCATCTTCTACCTGCCAGGGTCCCTCAATTTATCAAGGTCGGACCGCGTGAGAAACTTCCATTCACCGGGCTCCATCGGCTTCAATTGTAACCTACCAATGGCAACTCTGACCAAACGAATCACCGGATATCCAAGCTTTGCACACATGCGCCTTATCTGGCGATTGCGTCCCTCTCTAATCGATATAGAGAAGACCGTGCAATCCTTATCATAAGAAATATTCGTTACTCGTGCCGGAAGAGTCTTCACTCTCTCTTCTGACAACATCACTCCTTCCTCCAGGGCAGTGACAGCCCGGTCCGAGAGCCGTCCATCTACCCGAACCCGGTAGGTCTTCCAGACATGCCTGGTACGTGATGGATGAGCGAGGCGGTGAGCGAACTCGCCGTCATTGGTGAGAATCAAGAGCCCTTCCGAATCACGATCGAGCCTGCCCACCGGCTTGAGATGCTGGAGTTCCTCCGGGAGGAGATCGAGGACGGTCTGCCGGCCTTTCTCGTCCTTCACAGTAGTGATGGCGCCCCGGGGTTTGTGGAACGCGACATAAACATGATCCCGGGAGGAAAGCTCCTGGTCGTCCACGGCGATGATGTCCCTGTCGGGATCGACAGCCAGGTTGAAATCGGTGACCGGCTTGCCGTTCACTTTCACCCGCCCTTCCTCGATGAGACGATCGGCAGCCCGGCGCGAGCAATAGCCGGTGGCAGCCAGGGCTCGATTGATTCGCAGGCTAGTCATGACTCGCACCACCAGTGATACTACATCTCGGAGACAGGCAGGCAAAGAAAAGGGGCGATGTCGTTCCAACGCCCCCTATATACCCAGACTCGGAGCCCGAGAATTTTATCTCAGTTGCCGGATGTAGCCGATTCGACATCATCCACGAGCACTTTGGTGCTCTGTCCGGCCATCTCTTGAAGCTTGTTGGCCACCTGATCTTTCTTGTGCTGGACGCTATCCCCGGCACGCTTGATCACGTCTTCGCCACGATCTTTGAGATCCGAGATAGCTGTGCCGGTGCGGTCGCGGATCTCGGTGATGCGCGTGCCGGCGGTGCTTTTCATGTCATCGATGGAGTCGGACGCTTGCTTGTACAGGTCTTCGGAGCCGTCGGCAATCTGCCTGCGGAGCTCAGCGCCGGACTTGGGTGCCGCGAGAAGCCCGATGACGAAGCCGAACAAACCGCCCACCACGAGCCCTTCGAAAAATCTTGCTGTATTGTTAGCCATAATCACTCCTTAGAACTTGAGCAGGACCTGCGCTTACGCCTTCTCCGCCGAGGATTTCTCCTCCCTGGGGGTGAAATAAGCCTTCAGGCCGGCCATTACACCAACTCCCCAGACGGATGTCTCGGTCTTGGCCGAATCGGCCACCTTGGTAATGCTCCCTGTTACATCTTCTACCTTGGTTCCCACACCTGTTAAACCCTTTTCTGCTATTGCCCGGAATTCCTGGACAGTAACAAGGACGTTGTCGACCTCTTTGATGGTCGGTCCAAGCTCTTTATCGAGGGTGTTGATGAAATTCTCGGTGGCTCCCAGGGTCTTGGTGGATTGCTCCAGGAGACGCAGAAGCGGAAAGGCCATCAGCACGAGAAGCACTACTAGAATGCCGAAGCAAAAGATTACGATCTGATCGATATGCGTGCTCATGGCCGCTGCCGTTACGTCCACAACTTTCCTCTTTACAAAGTCTGTGTTTATTTATGCTGCAGGGGGAATACCGCCGAACCGCCGAGCTCGATCTCTTCGCGCTTCTTGGCGGCGGCGAGCTTGCCGGCTGCCACAGCCCGCTTCATCCTGTTGGCCTGCTCTTCAACGACGAGCTGACAATAGTTGAGCGAGGAAGCATAGAGATCGAGAGAATCGTCGACGAGCTCGCCGACTCTCTCGGGCATGTCTTTAGCAGTCTTCTTGATAACACCCCGGACTTCGTCGCCGGACTTCGGTGTAGTCAGAAGAGCCAGGGTGGCACCACCGGCGGCTCCGACCAGCAAACCGATAATCCAGGGCAGAAAACCCGAACCAGAGCTGTTGTCGCTGGAGTTTTTGGCCATGTACGAATCTCCAATAGACCAAATAACACTGTATCTATCCAGCATACTTTACCAAAATTCGCCTCGAATGGCTAAATTTAGAGCCCGAATGTTTATATTGAGTTAGTTTGAGATCTTCAGTCCGCAGCCTCGATCTCGGCGAGCTTCTCCACAAGGAGGTCGCAAAGATGCTCGGCAATGGCGCGCTTGGGCATGCGAGGCAGATTCTCGCGTTTGCCGTCGGCACCGAGGATGATCACGGCATTGTCGTCGCTACCGAATCCGATGTCGGGCACAGTGATGTCATTGCCCACGATCATGTCGAGATTCTTGCGCTGGAGCTTCTCCTCGGCATGGGTGAGAAGCCCTTCCGATTCAGCGGCGAATCCGATGATCACCTGATCGTCGCGCTTGACTCGTCCGAGAAGATCGAGAATATCGGGGTTCTTCGTGAGCTCGAGCATGATGTCTTCGGACTCGGTCTTCTTGATCTTCTGGCGGCTCACGATCAGCGGTCGGAAATCAGCAACGGCAGCGGTCATCACCAGGGCGTCGCAACCGTCGAACTCGGCCTCTACGACTTCCTGCATATCCTGGGCAGTCTCGACAACCAGTACGGGATAAGAGCGATTGACTTCCACCGTGGATACCAGGGTGACATTGGCGCCCCGCCCGGCAGCGGCATCCGCCATGGCGATACCCATTTTGCCCGAGCTCCGGTTGCCGATGAAGCGTACCGGGTCGATGGGCTCTCTGGTTCCACCGGCGGTGACCAGCACTTGTTTGCCGCTAAGCGTCCGGTGGCTGAGAAGACGCGCCGCCACGGTAGCGATGATGGACTCCACCGAAGCCATCTTGCCGGTACCGACATCGCCGCAGGCGACCTCGCCGTACTCCGGAGGCACCACATCGTAGCGGAAGCGATTCTCCAGGGTATCCAGGTTCGACTGGGTGGCCGGATGAGCATACATATTGGGGTTCATAGCCGGCGCGACCACGACTTTGGCCTGGGAGGCGAGCACCATGGAGGTGAGGAGGTCGTCACAGATCCCCGAGGCCAGCCTGGCGATGATATCGGCAGTGGCCGGGGCTATAAGGATGAGATCCGCTTTCTTGGCAAGCTCGATATGCTCGGGACGCCAGTCGCCGGACTGGATGTACGCCTCGCTGTGGGTAGGGTTGCGAGTGATAGTGGTGAGGGAGAGCGGGGTGATGAACTCCCTGGCGTTGGGCGTCATCACGGCATGCACGTCGGCTCCGGCTCGCCTCAGCATGGAAGCCAGATCGCAGGCCTTGTAGGCGGCGATACCACCCGAGATACCCAGAATTATGGTCTTGTTCTCAAGAGGAGCGAATTTGTCCAGCTCGCTGCTCGTGGTCTTCTTTTTTCTTCTCGACTTGGTTTGGCTCTTGCTTTTCATGATCTTCTTTTCGTAACCTTCGCCCGCTTCTCCGACAAAACTCGACTGCCCCTGTATTATTATGATTCTACTCGGGTTTATGCCCCGGTGTTCGATCCTTGGAATTTTTACTATGAATAAGTTCTACGTAACCACAGCTATTGACTACGTCAATGCCACCCCTCATATCGGCCATGCCTACGAGAAAATCGCCGCCGACATAGTCGCCCGTTATCACCGCATACGGGGTCGCGATGTGTTCTTTCTCACCGGGGTCGACGAGCACGGCTCCAAGGTCGAGAAATCGGCCATGGAGGCAGGCAAGAAGCCGAAAGAGTTCTGCGATGAAATGTCCGGCAAATTCAGGGAAGCCTGGGAGAATCTCAACCTCTCCTTCGATCATTTCATCCGCACCACCGATGATTACCACGAAAAAGCCGTCCAGGGCATATTCAAAAAACTGCTGGATCAGGGTGATATCTACCGGGGCACTTATTCGGGGCTCTATTGCGAAGGCTGCGAAGACTTCGTCAGAGAGCGCGATCTGGACGCCAACGGCAACTGTCACAATCATAAGAAACCACCAAAAGAAGTCGAAGAGCACAACTACTTTTTCAAGCTCACCAGATACAAAGACCGCATCCGCAAGTGGCTCGACGAGAATCCGGAAGCAGTGCGACCGGAAGGACGCAAGAAAGAGATCCTCAACCAGCTCAACGACCCTGAGCTCGGCGATTTCAGCGTCACCCGGGCGCGTAGCTCCCTGACCTGGGGAGTGGCGGTGCCCGGCGAAGACGACCAGGTGATCTATGTCTGGATCGACGCCCTGAGCAACTATATAACCGGCATCGGCTACCCTGACGGCGAGCTCTTCAAGAGATACTGGCCCGCCGACCTGCACCTGATCGGCAAAGACATCAATAAATTCCACTCGATCTACTGGCCCGCCCTCCTCATGGCTTCGGGCGTCGAACCTCCCCGGCAGGTCTTCGCCCACGGCTTCATCACCGTGGAAGGTCAGAAGCTCAGCAAGTCCCTGGGCAATGTCATCGACCCCAACCTCCTGGTCAAGAGCTACGGCGCCGACGCCGTGCGTTTCTACCTGATGGCGGCCACTCCTTTCGACAATGACGGCGACTTCTCCCTGGACGACTTCATAAGGAAAGTCAACTCCGAGCTGGCCAACAATCTGGGAAACCTCGTAAACCGCACCCTCACTCTCATCGAGAAGAATTGCGGCGGCGTCGTGCCGGATCAAAATCCCGAGCACGTGATCCGCAGCCAGGCCAACGAGATCCATGTAGTGGTGGAGAAGCATATGCTGCAGCTCGAGTTCGCCCGGGCTCTTGATGCCATCTTCGCCCTGGTGGACCAGGCGAACAAATATCTCAACGACGAGGCTCCCTGGAAACTCTTCAAAGAAGGCAAGACGAAAGAAGCGGAAGAAGTCCTCTTCACCTGTATGGAAGTCATCCGGCGCGCTGCCATGAACATCTATCCCTTCACCCCCTCTCTCGCCCAGAAGATCTGGCACCAGCTCGGTTATGACGACGAGATAGGTGTTGTCGGCGACCGCAAGGACGACAATTTCTTCGACGTCCTCAAGCCCGGTCTGAAAGTACGGAACAGCGGACCGGTATTCGCCCGCTTAGAAGAATAGGCTCATGAGAGCACCGCTGGTAATACTTGCTGTTCTCGCCTTCCTATCGATAAATTCCGCAGCCCTGGCTGATGCTGCTTATATGAGCAAAGAAGGCATGATCGACGATGCCGCAGTGATCGCCCTGGTGGCAATCGACAGGGTGGAGAAAACAGAAACAAAAGGATCTCATTTCATTTATCGCAAAAAAGCGATAATGACGCCTCTTCGAGTTCTAAAAGGAGATCTGAAAAAGGGCGCGGTCCTCTATGCCGACGAGAGCTTTCTCTGTGCCCGAACAGCCGTGGCGCCGGGAAAAGCCCTGGTCTTCCTGAAGCGGGACGGCTCTTTTCTAGTCTCCAACAACTGGGAGCTGGGAGTACGGCAGGTAGAGGACGGCAGGCTCGACTGGCCTGCCGGCGGCATCAATTCGGCACTCTCGAGGCAGAGCCTCGCGACAGTCCTGGCGGAGATCATGAAAGAGCTGAAGCTGGCAGCGATAAAGAAAGCCCGATACTTTTGCGACGGTGCCATGGGGGAAGGCGGCGAGAGCCCTCCGGAATATCTCGCCTATGCGAGTTTCGCCTCGGGGAAAACAGCCGTCAGTCTGGATGACTTAGAGAAAATCCTCAGGGGCTCCGGGACGACCGCCGAAGGCAAGCTCTATGCCGCCCTGCTTGCCCGGAAGCTCTATAAAAAAGAAAGCGAGAAAGATCTCCGCAAGCTAGCCGGCGACCGGACCCGCCTCACCATGCGCTCGGGCTGCGAAGGATTCGACTCCACCCTGGGCGAGGCCATAAGCGAGCTCCTGGAGCATGGCAGGCTCAAGTATCTCGATTTCAAATAATGAACAAGTAAGCCAGGTAGAAGAGATAAGCGATCCAGAGAAGCAAATAGACCACCAGGAAATTGGCTGCAAACCCCCTGGCATGACTGACTGACTGTGCAGTGACATAAGTAACCTCAGGCGTTTTCAAATTGATCTGACGGAGGAGGAATTGCCCTCCGAGAACCAGAGCAATCAGAAAAATGACAGCGAAGAAGAAATGCTGATATTTCCTTGCCACAGCCTCTTTGCTGTGCTCGCAAGCAAGGATCCGGCGCGAGGAGAGAAGCCGCCCGCCCACTGACGAGCCGGTGGAAGCCAGCCTGGGAGCGGAGCCCTCGATATAGTAGAGAACATCGACCCGCTCCTCGCCTTCGACCTTCAAGAGTCTGCCGGAGCGATCGCTTGCCACGACGAAGAAATATTTGTCGGTACCGTCCGGCACCAGAGCAGTAATGGTCATCTGCCCCGCTCTGGCAAAACTGGCAGCAAACAAGATCGGCCATGACTTCCGGTCCGCTGTCTCGAGACTTCGAAGCAACGCTGTCGGAGACGCTGAAGCCGGATGGAAGGGCTTCATCTGGAATCGCATGCTCCCGTACTTCTCTCTCAGCTCGCGATCGTAATCGGACTTGAGACGCAGTCGTTTGTCCTTGATCTTCCTGGTGAGGGCCTGAGCACAAGCACTCATTGCCTGGTGAGCATCGATTTCCGGATTGCCTTCCGCAAAGAGGCGCAGACCATCTTCGCCCTGGATACCGAAACTCGTTCGCGAAAGCCAGTAGTCCCCCTTTGCCGGTCTCAGGCTGGCGAAAAGCTCGGACCAGGGATCCAGAGATCGCAAGGGCAGAACGACCCTGGTGCCGGCTCTGATCAATTCGGCCTTGCCGCCGGGCAGAGAGCGGAATTCCATCTGCCGATCGATGGAAGCGAAGACGACGTCGGTGGGCACCGGGCGGGTCAGACCGGTATCGATTCCGGCGATTGACAGGCCGATCATGGTGATCATAAGAAGTCCGGCAAAGATAACCGGCAAGAAAAGTACGCCTATTGCCAGACGCGGTCTCCGGCGAGCCGTGTCCAGGACTTTCTCCAGGAGACCGGGAGGCTTCTGGTAATAGTTGATTTCTTCTTTCTTTTCCTTCCGGTTTCGCTTGCTCTCCGGAATGAAAGGCTCGTCGCTTTCGCCGGTGCCTGCCTGGATCTGGCGATTGCGCCGCACTTTCTGCTCGAGAGAGGTCAACAGATCCGGATTTTTCCGATTGCGGCGAAGCAGGTCGGCATAAGCCTCATAGATTTCGGTAAGCAGAGCATCGCCTTTCTCCAGCTCGGCTTCCCCGGACTCCAGCGCTCTGGCGAGACTGATGTCGGCTTCATCGTAGGCCTGAATCCGGTCCTTCGAGCGTCCGAGCTTCAGCAGGGCCCGGGGAAGAGTATGCATGTCCGGGGCTTCCTCCTGATCCAGGGCAGCGACCAGCTGTCCGTAAACGGTCGAAGCCTCGAGGAATTTCTTGGAGGCATAATAGCTGTCGGCCAGACGCTCGAGACACTCGATACGGACCAGAGAGAGACCGAGGGTATCGATCAGCTTGAGGGCCTCGAAATAGGTCGACTGTGCCTGATCGAGGCTCCGGCTCTCCATTTCGCCGGCGCCTTTTGCCATGAGCTCCGTCACTCGATCGAACTCTTTTCTGGTCTCGTCTATACCCATGTCCTTAACCCTGTATCATAGGATGAGTCGCGTTTCGCCCCCACAATAGATGGAACAGAATATCGAAATACCGGGGCTCCAGGAGTCCGTCAAAGAGAAGAGGCAAGACCTGATTCTTTATTCCCCGGTAGCCGGGAGTCAGGCTCGCAATGTCGCCGTCTGGCTCTTCATCGCCCTGGTTGTTCTGGCTTATGCGACTTTCCTGGCTTTCGGTCCGCAGATGCTCGGTCTCATCCTGATTGTTTTCGGCATTGCGGCATTTCTGGCTCTTATCCTGCGGCTCGCCTATCCCTGGTTCTTGAAGATGTTCGCCGGGCGCCTCTCCATCGAGGTGAGCGACGAAGGTCTGCGCTTTCCCTCTCTTTTCGGACCGGATCTGCTTTTCCGCAATTTCCGCCGCTGGGACGATATCGCCAATATCCTCATGGGCTCGCGGCTTCTCGACTACGGCAAGAGCTCCTATGAATACGAGATGGAGACCCCGGGCAGCGATCAAAGGATATTCATCTATTTCAAATCCGGCGGTCATGCCGCCCTGGATCTCAAACGTATGAGCAAGAGCGGTCAGACCAAGCTATTCGTTGCCATTGAGTCGTTCTGCCTGGATTTCAGCCGCTCCCCCATCGCCTCCAGCGAAGAAGAATCCGATGCCCAACCGAAGCTCGAGAAATTCGAGCTACCCCAGTCTTATACGGAGATCTGGGAGCAGGAGCTGCAGGATTCTTTTTCATCCACAAAATTCGTTCCCCTGGCCAAGGGCAGCTTTCTTCAGGAAGGGAAATTCCGGATCGTCATGCCCCTCTCCTCCGGCGGTATGTCGGCGGTCTACCTGGCTTCCACCAGAGACCGGGAGCTCAGGGTCATAAAAGAAGCAGTCCTGCCCGCCAGAATCAGCGACGAGAAAGAGCTCAAAGCAAAAGAGCTCTTCAAACGAGAAGTGGCGCTCCTGCAGAAGCTATCGCACCCGCAAATCGCCTCGGTCCTCGATTATTTCGTCGAGAACGACAGGAACTACCTGGTCCTCGAGTTCGTGGCAGGCAACAGCCTCCGCCAGCATGTCGCTCAGAACGGTCCGGTGGAGGAGAAAGCGGCCCTGGAGCTGACCAGTCAGACAGCCACGATTCTCGAATACCTGCATGGTCTGACACCACCTGTGATTCACCGGGACATATCCCCGGACAACCTCGTCTTGAAAGAAGACAACACTCTGGTGCTCATCGACTTCGGCGCCGCCAACGAATTCGTCGGGACTGCCACCGGAACCATGGTGGGCAAACAAGCTTATATCGCGCCCGAGCAGTTCAAAGGCAAAGCCAAGACCGCAAGCGATCTCTATGCCCTGGGCGGCA
>JAGQHH010000397.1 GCA_020431945.1 Cyanobacteria bacterium HKST-UBA02
CCTGCCCATCGAAAAACTCGACCGCAGCCCCGGGCGCGGATCCCTGGCCCTTGCTCAGGCCTGGCGCCTGCGACAGGAAGGCAAGTGGCAGTCGGATATCTCTCTATGCGAGGCGATGCCGGGGATGAAACCGCAAGCCAGGCAAGAGCCGTCGAAGTTCCTGCCTCTTGCTGCCCGGCGGTGTCTTTCGATTGTCGAGCACCTCGACAATGCCGCCGGTATCATTTACGGTGCCCGGGCCGCGCAGGTAATCGCCCCGGCTACCGGTCCCCTCGGGTCCCTCTTAGAAAGAAGAGCACAGCTTTTAAAAAGAGCTCCCGAGTCTGCCTCCAGCGGTGCCAGACTGACCCTTGCCGCTTTCTATCTGGACGAGGGTATGACCGACAGGGCGAAGGAGATCCTGGCATCGCTTCCGGAGGACATCGAGACGGCATCGGCAATCGAGGATGGCTATCTCGAATTCTTCTCCGGCAATTGGGCAAGAGCCCGCTCGCGTTTCGAGCACCTGAGCTCCATTCCGGAACAGGAGGACAATCCCCGGGTCCTCACCGGTCTGGCGCTCTCTACGCCTGATGGCAAAGAAAGAATCGCAATTCTGAGAAAGTCACTGCGGATCAATCCGAATCAACTGACGGCTTTCTATATGCTCGGTCAGAGCCTCTATCAGCAGGGCGAGATCGAAGCATCTCTCTCGGCCATGAAAGAAGCAGGCAGGCTCGACAACAATAATCCCTGGCCTTATCTCTTCGTTGCCTGTGCCCTTGCCGAGCAGGGCAAGGCCGATCTGGCCGGAGCCAATATGAATATGCTCAGGCAAAAACTGGCCGGCAAAAGAAGCCGGGAGCTTTTTGTCGCCCTTCAAAGATCGCTAGAAGGCAAGAACGAAACCGGCGACGCCGAAAAGCTGAAAGACTTTCTCGCCTGCCTGCTTCCTCTGGAGAGGCTCAATCTCCTCAATTCGTCTGATTGCAGAGGGCGCCGGGCTGGTCCTTATTAAGACTGGCCAGCGGGGCGGGCTGAAGTCTCTTGAGACTGACGATACTGCGCTGGCTGACGAAGGGATTGTCGTCATCGGCAAGTCGGCTGAGAATGCTCAGAGGCAGATTGAGATTTTCCGCCAGAGCAAAACGCACGTCGTCGCAGTCGTCCGCCGCCAGCCGGTCCAGGACCGACTCCGGCAGCCGGGGACTCTCCGATGCAGCAATGCGCACCTCCGCGTCACCGTCTTCAGACAGCTCGACAAGAAGACGAAGGGGCACCCGCGGGTGCTCGGCCACCCGCCGTCTGATAGTGGGATCGTTGTGCCTGGCTAGCCTGCGAAGCTCTCTGAGAGCGGTGTCGGCGGCGCCGGCGAGAATATAGGAATTGTCTGATTTCATCGGCAATGTAGTTTTCAAAATGAGTGCACTGAAAAGCCCACTCAGTGGGCTCCTTAATAGGATCAAATGATATATGCGACAGACTGTCAAGAGAAGAGCTGAAAACACTGTGGTTTTCCGCTAATTTATATATGGTCAGGCCCTGTTTGACTTCTCTCTACTACGGCGATGCTATAAACTGAGACCTCAGAGCGAGGTTATCATGACTCATCGCGTCCTGCTCGTAGAGGACAGTCCGACTCAGACAATCACTATCCGCAAGAAGCTCGAGGCTTCGGGTTTCACCGTGCTGGCTGCGAGAACCGGCGCCGAAGGACTGGTGCTTGCCTATAACGAGCTGCCGGATCTGATCGTCTCGGACGTGGTCATGTCCGGGATCAACGGCTATCAGCTCTGTCGCCTGGTAAAAAACGACCCGGAGCTATCTAGCATCCCGGTTATTCTTTTGACCAAGCTGGACGGCTCCCTGGACCGGTTCTGGGGCATGAAATCCGGTGCCGATCGATTCATCCCGAAAGAGCCCGGATTCACCAGCCTGGTCAAAGCTGTGCGGGAGCTTCTTGAAGACTGGTCGAAAGAATCGCGCTTACGGGTCATGCCTGAGCCCAGCAAAGCCCCCACCACCGAAGAGATCAACAACCGGCTCAATCAGCTTCTGGAACGTCTTCTCTTCGAGGCGACGATCATCGACGAAGTCCGCAAGCTCGGCGAAGAAGCACACAATCTCCAGCTCGTCGCCGAGCAGCTTTTCGATCTGATGTCCTCCATCCTCAACTACGAAGCCTGTGGACTCCTGGTCAACGAGTCCACCGAATCCACGGTCCTCACCGACTGCGGCAAAGCCGTTCAGGAAAGGGCCTTCCTCTCTTATGTCAATCGCATCGGCATCCAGCTCGGTCTGCCTCGCTCCAGAGACAGGCATGACGACAAGACTTACTTTCCGCAGAACTCGGTCACCCAGCCCATCGACGTCAAAGGCAAGCGATTGGGACTTCTGGTGGTGGTGCCGGCAGGCGATCGCGCTTTCAAGGCCGGCGACCTGAAAGTTGTGAGGATCATCTGCGAGCAGCTCTCGGTCATCCTCAAGCTCTATCTGTCCCACAAAGAATCGGCACCACGGATCTAGGAGACCCACAAGACGAGCTAGTCGGTCTCGTCTTCGCTGTCCCTGTCATTGTCCTTTCCTTGCTGTTGGTCTTGTTTTTTGTCGGGCACCTTATCCGATACCATATCGATATCGTCGATACGAGGACTGAGCCTCGGGACGGTATCGTCATCGGTGTCGGACAGAAGGACATCCGCCAGGCTTCCTTGAATCTTGAAGACAAGCTGCCATTCCCCCGACTTGAGCTTCGGATCGCTCTCTTCGGTGTCCTTGACGATCGGCTCCGGCACGCTGACCGCCTGCATCTCATCGGTCGTATCAGTGTCGTTAAACACCCGGCGCTGGGGGCTGTTATCGTCGGAGGCGCCGAGATCATTCAGCTGCTGGAGCTCTTCGAGCTGCTCGATATCCCCGGGCTGGAGAAGATCCTCGGTAACCGGCTTGCTGGAAAGACCGACCAGATCAACGGTCGCGTCGTCCTCATCGTCGTCGTATTCATTGTCTCTGGAATTGTCGCCGGAGTTATCGATGAAACCGCTCGAACCGGTATCCGATGAATAATCCTGGACTTCCATGCTTCCCGTGCTCAATCCGGGATTCGAGTCGCTGTCGGCTGAGAAATCGAATACCTCGTCGGCAATTTTCTCAGGAGCCCGCTCTGGTTCTGGTTTTAGCTCGGGCTCCGGCTCCGGCTCCGGCTCCGGCTCCGGCTCCGGCTCTGGTTCTGGTTCTGGCTTAGGCACAGGCACCGGTACTGGTGCGTGCTCCGCCGCCGAGGGAGTCTTCATGGCGAAGGCGGATTCGTCGAGCTCCATGAGGGGCTCGTCCTCGTCGTCATACATCGAGAATTCGGTGACGATACTGCGCAGAGGAGGCGGGGGCGCTTCGATCCGGGGCAGCTCGACGCTCCTGGTGCGATCCTCATCGGCGCTCTTCGAAGCCGATTCTACAGGCCACTCGGATGTGGGCAGGCTCTCTTCCTTCGGCAGATCTTCCGGCGGACTCTCCACTTTGCTTTCTTCCGGTACGGCATCGGGCTCGGCAAGGATGCTGTTGATCCGATCCAGGGCTTCAGACTGCTCGCTTTCGGAGGGAGAATGAATGCCTTTCATGAGCGAGCGCAGAGACTTCTTCCCCGGTGCCGGCTCCTCCGCTACACCATCGGTAATTCCCTCGATCTCGACTCGAGAGCGCTCGATCTCATCGTCTTTTCTCACCTCGAGCTTGGGAGCGCGCTCTTCCTGGGGCGGGGCGCTCCAGTCGAGCTGGTCCTTCCAGCCAGGTACAGCGTGCCCGGCGCTCACCTGGCGTTTGCGAGCTTCCTCCTCATTGATCATCTGGCCGCCGGTGCCAGCATACTGGATCTTGCTGGCCAGCCCTGTACGCATGCCTGTGGACTTGCCCTGAGCGTTGATAGCCGGGATCTCGGTGTCGGTGTCCATCAATCCCTGGGCGACGATCCTGTCCATCTCGTGCTTGCTGATCAGGTTGTGGTCCACAGCGCTGTCCTGGATATAGACGCTCTCCTCTCGCCACTCCTTCATGCATGCCTGGAAAGTGCCCACCGACATATAGCCCATCTTGAGCAACCTCTGACCCATGAGCACCTGCTCCAGGTCTTCTTCGGTTATGAATCCCTGCTTTACGAGAAAGGCGCCGAAGAGCATCTCGGGCATGGCTTTATGCATGTCGGCGGCGATCTCCAGCTCGGTGGGCTCGAGCAAGCCGGCACACTGCAGGAGCTCGCCGATACGCAGGGGGATCTCGGAGCCGATCATGACCTCCCCTTCTTCCGCGCCGCCATCGATGATCACATCGGGTGCGCCGCGCAAGCCGAGAATCCGGAAATCATAATCGGTGCGTGTCACCGGATCGGTGAGCACATCGTGAGCGATCCACAGCTGTTGCAGATCGAGAAGAAGCTCTTTCTTGCGCTTGCGAGTCGACTTTTTCATGTCGACCAGAAGGCGCTTGACCAGCCAGAGGAAATTGCGGTGGATCTCTTCGAAGCTCGCGACCTGCTCGACTTTCAGGATCGAATAAGCATCCTGGCTTCCTTCCTGGAAAACGAACGGACCGAGAACCTGGGTAGTGGGCTCTCCTTCTTTCTGCTCGCTCTCTTTCGGCTCGCTCTCTTTCGGCTCGCCTTCTTTTTTCTCGCTCTGGGCCGGCGCCTCTTCCGATACGGGCTCGGTCTCGGCGGGGGGAGCCGATTCTATTGCAGTATTATCAGTCTCGATCGCAAGGGCAGGGGTCTCCTCGGTGACTTCGGTGTCTTCCTCGTCGTACTGGTTGGCGTCCTCCTCGGTCCAGACGATATGAGGCATGACCCGATCTTTCTTCTGGCTTGCTCCCCGCTCTTCTTTCTGTGAGGCACGGCGGCGCCGGCTACCGCGCTCCCGGGAGCCTGAGCCGGATGCCTCGGCTTTCTTTGCAGCCTTGAGAAGCAGGAAGATTTGCCTGTGAGCGAGACTGACCCCTACACTGTCACCACGCTCAAAGCTCTGTTTGAGAGCTGCTGCCAGCACTCTGCTTTCAAGCTCAAGCCTGTCCTTCGTGCCCATAGGGCCGACGAGCATCGTTTGAAATGCGCGCGGAGCCATGGATAAACTCTTTACCTGTGGTAGCTACCGTCACTAACTTGAGACATACCCATCTACGTTATAGACATAATCAGAAAATAGAATTTAAATCAGATAGAAGGGTATACAATTGACATCCAGAGTATGGAAAAAAGTTTGAGCGAACAGGCAGCCGCCCTGACCGAGCTACTCGCCGGAGCCGGCATCGAGCTTGCCGGCGAGCAAGTCGAGGCTCTGGAGATTTATGCTGAAATGCTTGCCGATTATGGCAGCCACACCAATCTGGTCGCCGATCCCAGCCCGGAATCGATATTCACCAGACATTTTGCCGATTCGCTCTCGATTCTCGAATTCAGCCGTTTTTTTGTGTCTGATAAGCAATGCCGCCTTGCCGATCTCGGAACCGGCGCGGGACTGCCGGGTCTCTGCCTGGCTATCGCCCTGCCCGGTCTGAGAGTGGACCTGATCGACTCCACTGCCAAGAAATCACGATTCGTCGAAGCAGCGATACGCAGACTGGACCTAAGCGACCGGGTCAGCGCCGTGACCGCCCGCCTGGAGGAGCTTTCTCATAAGCCCGACTACCGGGGACGTTTCGACCGGGTGGTCAGCAGGGCCCTGGGGCATCTGGCGGTGGTGGCGGAGCTGGGGCTTCCCCTCCTGCGTCCAGGCGGTCTCATTCTCGCCTTCAAGAGCGAGGAGCAGGCGAAAGCCGAGCTTCGCGAGAGCCGCAGACATCTGAAAGCCCTGGGCGGCAGCCCCGGCGAGATTATCGTGCCGGCCCTGCAGACCTCCGGCTCCGGGGTCAAGCATGTTTTTGTCGTAATCGAGAAAACCGGGCAGACACCCGGGAAATATCCACGCAACTGGGCTCAGATCAAACGACTCTCGTCCTGACCGGCAGGCTTCAGACCGGGCTCGGCTCGGTCTGGGCGGCTTCGTTGTCTTCCTCGCCGTCCGCGGACTCTTCCACGAGCCAGCCCTCGGCACTGGCTTGCAGGCGCGCCCGGGCCGGAGGAGTGCTCACCATGAGCTCGAGTATACGGCGCTTGCTCCCGAAAACATACTTGGCTCTGTTCAGTAGAGCCGTGACATCGACATGGTCGTGGGCGAAGATGATGTTGTCCGGGGTGCGATACCATGAATCGCCCACCGGGACGACGACTTCCGCCACCATTTCGCCCAGGTCTATAGCTTCCGGCTCCCGGTCCGCCCGGGCTGGCCAGTGAACGATGGTCCGGGTGAGATCGAAACCGAGACACTCCACCCGGCCCAGATAATTGAGGGATTCGGACTCCACCTGGAAGCCTGACTCGATATACTCTCGGAGCTCATTCTGCCAGGCTTCCCGGAGCACGTCCGAGACTGTCTCGATATTGGGCTCGAGCCGCCACATCTGGCTTGTGGGCAGATAAGACTTGGAAGGGCGGAAATCCCACTTGAGATCGTTATACATGAGCTGGTACTGGTGCGTATTCGCCCAGGAGGTCATGAGCACCGAGGTCCAGATATTGTTGTCCTGGTAGACCTGGGCATAGCTCTTCTTGAACCATTCCTGCCATTCCTCGAAAGAATCGTAGTTCGAGGAGCGCTTGGCAAGCCCCTCCCGCCATTCTTTCTCGTCGCCCAGGGGATCCTCGGCATGGAAGAATTCTTCCCAGTAGGCGGTGACGAAGGCCACCTCCAGAAGGGCTCCCTCCGGGCGGCCGATTTTCTCCTCCCAGAGACTGTTGACCACCTGGATGCCTTCCTCGCATCGCGAATAGGGGTTCGAGTCCTTGAGCCTGTCGCTGTGTCGGACATAGTCCACTGCAGCTCGTACCAGAAATGCCGGAAGCATCAAATTACTAACCTGTACTCCAGAATCAATCGAAAATCATCCATGAACAAAGATACCAGATACGAGCCCGAGCAATAAGCTCAACGAGAACCGGAAGCAATAGCCGCCGGCTCCCTGCCGGTGCTTTCGATGAGCTCTTTCAAGGAGGCGATACCCCGGCCAGTCTCCTCGTCGGCTTGCAGGGCAGCAAGGGTGGCTGGCAACCGCTGGGTCCAGCAGCCCGAGCCCGAGAGCCCGGGCTGGTTGAAACGCAGCCTGGAGCCGATCAGATCGGTCACCATGAAAACAGCCATCCAGCATGGCGATTCCATGAGAGCTTTCATGAACGCCTCCTGCAACTCCCGGTCATATTGCTCCGGGGGATTGTCCGGATCGAGATCCAGGAGCTTCATGAGCCTGCGCACTTCCTTCCAGCCTTCCTCGCCATCGGGGCCGTGCCACCACTCCACGAGCCCGTCGTAGAAAGAGGCGAGAGGCTGATGATCGTGGGTGGCATAAGTAGCCAGCGAAAGGGGATGAAGCTCGTCGATGGGCTGGAATTCCCTGGTCTTCTCGATACGCTCGAAAATCGGGATGGCGAAGCCCGCCATGCCCAGGTCATGAAGTGCCGGTCTGAGATATTCGGGTATGAGCAAGCCGAGATCCTCGGCGACTATATAGCCGCTGCCGGCAGCCTCGCAGACCGCTTTGAGAATCTCCACGCCCTGTTTCTTGTTGAGCAGGGCGTTCTTCTCGGGCTCGTCCGGACGCGGTCTGAACTCGGGTAATTTGCCACCGGTGATGGCGGCAGCCTCCGCTTCGGTCAGTTCTACGAATTCGTCGTTGCGCTCGGGTATCCAGGGGAATGCATAGACCCGGAAAAAGCCCAGGACATGATCGA
>JAGQHH010000398.1 GCA_020431945.1 Cyanobacteria bacterium HKST-UBA02
TCAACCGCCCGGTCAAAGAGATGAGCAAGATGGCCAAGGATATTTCCATATCAGGGGACATCACCAGTTATCTTCCGGTAAGGCGCACCGATGAGATCGGCGAGTTGAGCCTGGCATTCAACCAGATGATCGGTCGCCTGCAAGAGCAGGAGCGCATGCGCCAGGAGTTCATCTCCAATGCCAGTCACGAGCTCAAGACACCGGTCATGGCTATCGGATCGGTGGTGGAGGCCCTGCTCGCCGGAGCCGCCGACGACCCTGCCCTGCTCAAGCAATTCCTCGCTTCGCTCGAGAAGCTGGTGGATCGTCAGGATCGTCTGATCCGCGACCTGCTCGATATCTCGAAGCTGGACAGCGCCGATCCCACCGACTGGAGCGACAACGTCAATATCAAGCAGGTCCTGGCCGAAGCTGTGGAGCAGGTTCGTCCCCAGGCGGAGAAGAAGTCGCAGACATTCAAAGCCCCTGCCGATCTCGAGTCCGGCGAGCGTGATGGGGTGCGGGTCAGGGGCAGCGGTATCCAGCTCCAGCGCGCTCTGATCAATCTCCTCACCAATGCCGTCAACTACACGCCGGAAGGCGGAACCGTCTCGGTGTCCCTGAAAGAGACCGACGGCGGTCGGGTGCAGATTGCCGTGAAGGACACCGGAGCCGGTATCTCGCCTGACGATATCCCGCATATCTTCGAGCGTTTCTATCGCGGGGACAAGTCCCGGGCCCGGGAAGCCGGAGGCTCCGGTCTCGGGCTTGCCATCACCAGGGAGATCGTGGCGCGCCATCATGGTACGGTAGAGGTCGATTCGACTGTCGGGCAGGGCTCGACTTTCACCATGGTTCTGCCTTCAGGGTAAAAGATTGATCTCCTTTTCACACATTCGCGATTTGTTTCTAGCAATGGTCGGCCGCAAGCCCGACTCCAGCGAGACGGGCGATGATGCTGAGCTCTGCTGTCAGGGGCGTGTCCATATCGCTTATCGTGGGCTTGCCGACGACAGGCTCTATATGGCGTATGACCGGACCTGGCAGGAAGTGCGCTTCTTCAAGCCCAACGGCTTGCGTGTCTTCTGCGCCGATTGCCGCCGTCATCTTTTTTGAGCCGGTCAGTGAATCGATGTGGTGCCGCTTCTGTGGGCGCGCAAATTGGCTCTGCCGGCTCTGGCAGGTCTATTTGTATAGTACTGAGTGCCGAGCAGATCGGCTTTGATCAGCTCCATATCGATCTGATGAGCGATCAGAGTCCCCTGGGCAAAGCCTGCCGTCACCGAGAGAATCGTCGTGATGAGTGCCACCTGAGAAAGTGAGGCGGAGAGCTTTTCGCGGACCATGGAAAGCATCCCCTCGAAGCTGAATTCGCCAATCGCGGTTTTGATGCTGCTTCCGAATAGAGTCAGAGAAGCGCTCTTGTGGTCGTTGAGAAGCCGGGTCATGCGATGGCTTCGGTCATGGCTTCGAATATGTATGGATTGTAGCTTCTGAGCGTCCATAAGGACGTTATACCCGTTAATGGGTCGCGCCGAGCCATTTCAGTCGTTTATGAAGTCGGTGAGACCGGGTTTGCTGTCGGTTTTGACGCTGCAAGCGGGCCGCCATGAACGGAATCGTTCCAGGTCTCGTTTGTCTATATTTGGGCAATGGCTCAAAGTCAGAATCTTCAGACGTCGCAATCTTCGCAGTTTCCAGAGACCGGCGCCGGATAGCTGATTATTGTCTGCTGCCAGCCTGCGGAGATTGGTCATGTGCAGTATGAAGGGCACGTCTTTGTCTTCCAGTCCAGTATTGCCCAGGTAGAGGGAGTGTACTGTTTGGGCGTCCAGGTCGGTCATATACCGGTAATCGACTCTGGTTCCGGTCAGGGAGAGATTGCGCAGGTTCGGAAGGTCGTTGAGAGAGGCGATGCCCTTTCCGGCGACGCCATTGCAGGCGCTCAGTCTGATTATCTCCAGAGACTGGATCTTCGAAAGAGCGTCGAATATATCGTCGCCCACCGGGCCTCTTCCCAGGCTTATGACATATAGCTCCGGCAGCTTCGAGAGTTTTCTTACGCTGTCCGGCTTCAGGGCCAGTCCTTCCAGGTCGAGTCTGTGCAGGGTTTTGATGCCGACTATGGTATCGATACCCCGGTCGGTGACCTGGGTGAAGGACAGGTTGAGATTCTCCAGGGGAAGATCGGCTATGCCTTTGAGGCTGTCGTCGTTGTATGGCTGGGCTTCCCAGTTGATGGCGCGAACCGAGCCGTCCTTGCGGAAGTTCTCCCGTACTCTGGCAGCGCTCAATCTGGATCTCATCTTCTTTTCCAGATCGTCAATCGATTGTGGATAGGAGACCTCTGCCATATTCTGTCCGGATTTCGCACGTTTCCGGTTTTTTATAGTGTGCGTCTGGAGCATGAGATAGATTCCCAGGCATATCGTTAGCAGCAGCAAGGTTATGGCGATCCCGACCTTTCGCGGACCGAGAAGAGTTCTCGGCCCTGATTTCGTTTCCGAATCTGATTCCGGTTCTGCTTCCGGGATCGGCTCGATCCGCTCGAGCGCGGCGATGAGCTCGCTAAGGCTCTGGAAGCGCTTCTCCGGATCCTTGTCCAGGCAGCGCCTGAGTATCTGTTGCAGGTCCGCGGGAAGCGACTCCGGAATGACGGCTTGCTCATGGGCGTGCTTGTAGATGGTATCGAGAGTGGTATTGCCCGGAAAGGGCACCGAGCCGCTCAGAAGTTCGAAGAGGATGCAGCCCAGGGAGTAGATCTCGGAGCGGGCGTCATATTGCCCCTCGGTCACCTGCTCCGGTGCCATATATGCCGGGGTGCCCGCTACTCTCTTGCCTGAGTATGCCGACCCGGGACCGGCCTCGCCGGTTACCAGTGCCAGACCGAAGTCGATCAGCCGGGCTCCCGGGATACCGCCCTGGTCGAAGACGATGATATTGCCGGGTTTCAGATCGCGATGGTAGATTCCGGCGCTATGAGCGAATTCCAGGGCACTGCTTATATCGGAGAGGATCTTGAGAGCGTGCTCCAGGCTGAGCGATGATCCCGGCTCTTGCTCCAGGAGGCGATCCAGGGAAACTCCCGAGACATGCTCCATGACCATATATGGAGCACCGTTAGTGGTGGCGCCGAAGTCGAGCACCGAGACGACATTGGGGTGGTTGATCTTGCTGGTCGCCTTGGCTTCCTGCTGGAATATTCGGATCTGCTCCGGGTCGCTGAGATGCTGGATCTTGACCACGACTCTTTTGTTGAGGAGAAGATCCCGGCAGAGGTAGACACCGGCACCTACCCTGGAGCTGAGCTCGGCTATCGGCTTGTAGCGCTCTTCCGGAAACTGTCCCGGGGGAAGCTCTATCGTGGGCTCTTCGCTTTCCGACTCGATCGTCTCTGCCATCGAATCGGTGGTCTGGGCCAGGATCTCTCCCTGAGCCGAGATAGTGGCCGAGTATGGTCTATCGCAATCACAGGTGTCGGCGCGAAAAATCCATTGAGTGAAAGATCCTGCTCTGCCCGGGTTTATTCGTTTGCCGCAGCGCAGACAGATATCGAGACCGATTTCGGCTGGACCCTCCAGGACTTTATCCCGGAGGGCATTGCACTGACAGACTGAAATCCATTGCGTCAGGCTGCCGGATGACTCGGTGGTTTTCGGCTGCTGGCAGATTGGACAGATCGACTGCTGGTCTATATTTATGTTCTCTAGTTCAGGTTCGACAGCTCGGCGACCAGGGCTTTTCGCAGGGAGCCACCGCAACTTTCGAGGAGATTCTCAGCCTGGACCCGACCGATTTTGCGCTTGACCATGAGAATAGCCGTCTTGGCGCGATCGTGGGAAGAGACCAGGGCACCTTCGGCGAGATGTCTGGGCACGCCGCCGAGAAGCGAGATAATCGAGACTGCTCTTTCTCTGAGTTTTTCGTTGGTGGGTTGAAGGTCGACCATGAGATTCTCGTAGACCTTGCCCATTCTCACCATGGAGCAAGTGGAGAGGAGATTGAGGATCATCTTCTGGGCGGTGCCGGA
>JAGQHH010000399.1 GCA_020431945.1 Cyanobacteria bacterium HKST-UBA02
ATCCGCGATGTCATCCCCTTCCCCCGGGCTCCCAAGAGCGCTGATTTCTAGAGGATGACCGCGGTCAGGACAGGAACAGGAAAGCTCGCACTTCCGCTTGCTTATTATCCGGAGAAAAGTGAAAACAATTCCGGGATTCTGCTGCACGGCGATAGCGAAGAGCTTCTCGGACGGCTTGTTGAAAGCCATGCTTCGTCGGTGCGTTTCGTTTTTTTAGATCCGCCCTATAACACCGGCAATCCCGAGCTCCTCTATCCTGACAGCTTCGATCGAACCGACTGGGTCCTGATGCTGAAGCGTTGTTTTCTCGCCTGCCGCCCGCTTCTTTCATCCAGGGCTTCCATCGCCGTTACCATCGACGATCGGGAAATGCCTTATCTGCGCATCATGATGGATCATATCTTCGGCGAATCGTCCATGGTGGCATGCGTTGCCTATGAGCGCTCGGGAAGTGCCGGGCTCGGCCAGGCTGGTGTCATACTCAATACCAAAGAGTATGTCCTCATCTATAGCCTGGATCGATCCTCTCTACATGATGTTGGCTCAGAAAAGCCTGTGGACCGCGCGATCATGAAACGCTACAACAAGATTTTGCGCTCCCCCGGGCGGCGCGAGCTGATTGAGGAATTCGAGAGCCGCAGCGGCAATCATGTGCGTCTTTATCGCCACGAAGGATGCCTTATCGAGCCGGTGTCTCTGCGTGATTTCGAGAGCCGCAGAGAAGAGATCGGATCTGTCTATCACGATAATTTCGAGCTGATTTTTCGAAGTCAGAACGTCCAGAAAGAGAATACTTTCCAGAACGAGATCATCGCCAGGCTCGATAAGAAGTCTTTCTACAGCGTCGACTATGTTCCCCGGCGCGGCCGTTACCGCGGCCAGGAGAAGACGCTCTATTACTTCAACGGCGAGCTCTGCGCCTGGCTCAAAGATAGCGCCTCCGTGCGCGGTGGCGAGCTGGTCAAGAGAAACAAGCTCACCGATATCTGGACCCATGCCGACATACCCAAAGCCGATCTCGCCAACGAGGGCGGTGTCACTTTTCCGCGCAGCAAAAAGCCCGAGCACCTTCTCCACCGGTTGATCTCTATGACCACTGATCCGGGAGATCTCGTCCTCGACTATTTCGCCGGCTCCGGCACGAGCTGCGCCGTGGCGCATAAAATGGGACGGCGCTATATTGGAATAGAGAAGGGTGATTTCTTCGAGAGCATTCTTGTACAGCGCATGAAGCATGTGGTGGAAGGCGATCCCACCGGAGTCTCCAGGCTCGCCGGTTTCACCGGCGGAGGCGTCTTCGCTTATTCCTTATCTCCGGCTTAGTGCTATTATCTTTTCTATGACGACTTCGAAAGTGATAAACCAGGATTCAGGCAGCCGCGAGAAGCTTATCGAAGCGACCATTCGTCTCATGGGCTCGCACGGCTTCGAGCCCATGGGGATAAGCTTGATCCTCGAGGAAGCCGGTGTCACGAAGAGCAATTTCTATTATCACTTCAAATCCAAAGAAGAGCTCTGTCTCACTGCCCTGGATCAAATGGCCGATACATTTTTCGAGCAGATGGTCGAGCCGATTCTCTCGGACAATTCGATCAAGCCCGACAGGAGACTCGAGAAGTTCCTCAAGAATCTCAATTCGAAGATGCAGGAGAACTGCTGCCAGAAGGGCTGTCCCTTCGTCAATCTAGCTGCCGAGACCAGCGAATTCCACCCGAGCTTCAGAGAAAAGATCGAAGACTTCTACCGGCGCTACGCCGACGCGATTGCTGCCTGTGTCGGGGAGGGGCAGAAAGAGGGAGTCTTCCGCCGGGATATCAAAGCAGGGGATGCGGCCAATCTGGTCCTATCCGCCATCAATGGCTCCATCGTGCTCGCCAAGGTGCGTCGCGACCCGGTGGTGATCGAAGCCAATATCAAGGCTACTCTCTCCATGCTCAAGAGCCATCAATAGAACTGCCCAGAAATATGAAGAAGTCATAGCAGAAGTCCGCTCTCAGCACTTTTCTTGTGGATTGCCCGTCGGCAAAGCGGATCTCGCCTGGTATCAAAGAGCCGAGAGCGCCGACCCGGTCGACGAGCTTTTTGCCCTTGTCCGGCACAAAGCGAGATTTCGCCCAGGCGTCGAGCCCGACAATGCGCAGGGCGTCCCCGTCCTTCCTGATCTCTACTTTTTCGACTTTGCCGAGACCGGCCACATGTGAGCCGGCTGGAATATAAGTCCCGACATATTTTTTCAAGTCGATCTCGTCGGCTCCGGCATTCCCCGGCGTGAAAGCAGTCATGGATGCCAGAGAAGCCAGGGTAATTGCCACTGTAAGTTTAGCCAGATGGAATTTCAGCATTGCAAGGGTAACTCCTGGAGGGTTCTGACCATTTTAATGGCTGGGAATTTTTTTTATGGCCTTGACTTAGGACCGACCGGTCTGATTCAATTAGAACCGACCGGTCCTATCAAATCAAATACCAAGGAGTTACCAAAAATGTCCAATGAATGCAGTACCGGAGCCTCCCAGGGCTCGGCTTGCGCCCCGGAAGCAAAGAAAGACAGCGGTCAATGCTGCCAGGTCAGCGAAAAGCTTCTCTGTCTGGCTGACGAGGCCTGGAAAGAGGTCCTCAAAGCAAAGATGGTCGCCCATATCGAGAAGCGCAGTGGCGACAAGCTCGACAAGCTCGCCGAGCTTGTCACTGAAGCCAACCATAAGCGCTGGGCTCATATGATCCAGGGCAAACAGGGTTGCGACGATTTCCAGAGCAAAGTCAAGCAAGCCATGCTGACCCTCACTCAAGAATAGAGCTTCCTCCGGCAAAGCAGGAGCCTCGCAGCGTCAGTGCCGCTGTCGAGGCTCCTGTGTATGATCTATTTATGCTCGGTTATTTTCTCTATCTGCTGGTTCTGGTGGTTAGCTCTTTCCTCGTTCTGAGGAATTCGAAAGAGCGGATCTTTGTCTATCCGCTCGTCTGGTTGTTTTTCTGGCCCGGTATCTTATGCGGTGCCATGCTCTTTTCATTTCGTTTCTTTCGAATTATCACCCTCTGGTCCTGGGGAATCTTCCTGGCCGGACCGATAGTGGCAGCAGTTTGCGCATATTTCGCCTGGCCGCGGTTCAAGCCAGTCAGTCTAATTTGCGGATCCTTTGCCGTGATTGTGGCTTCAATCGGGGTCTACGGATTTATCATCGAGCCCACCAACCTGGTGGTGAGAAGAGAGACGATGTCGTCCCCGAAGGTGGGAAGACCTCTGAGACTGGCTGTCCTGTCCGATATCCAGACGGACATGGTCGGTGCTTTCGAAGAGCGAGTATTGCGGCGGTGCCTGGCTGAAAAGCCGGATTTGATCATTTTTCCTGGGGATTATATTCAGCAGGAGCCAGACAGGCTCTGGCAGGAAGTCGATAAGCTCCACAGTCTCTTTGCCCGGGTCGGGCTCGATGCACCGCTTGGTGTATACGCCTGCCGCGGGGATCAGGATGGCTACGCGGGCTGGCAGAGAATCTTCGATGGTCTGCCGGTTCATGTGTCAGAGGAGAGCACCACCATCGATGGGAAGGAGTTGACTGTCACCATTCTCAGCCGCCCGGATTCGAGCACCCTCGTCTACCGGGCGCCGCCAACCGAGAAATTTCACATTATGTTCGGTCACTGTCCCGATTTTTTCCTGCAAAATCCGGAAGCCGATCTTCTCATCGCCGGACACACTCATGGCGGTCAGGTGCAGGTGCCGGGAATGGGACCGCTTCTCACGTACTCCCACATCGATCGAAAAATGGCCGGCGGCTGCTTTGTCAAACGAGAGACGGGTCCATATATGCTCATTTCAAGAGGGATCGGTATGGAGCGTGGAGAGGCTCCGAGGGTCCGATTTTTCTGCCGCCCGGAGATTATAATTGTCGATGTTAATCCGGTGCGCTGAACATGTGCTTTCGTTTTCTTCTCATTTCGATAATCTTGCTTTCGACTCTGTCGCCGGGCTTCTGTCAGGAGAATGAGGAGTATCTGTTCCCTTCTCAGGGGGACTATCCGGTTTTGAAAAAGACGGGCAAGCAAGCCGATGACTTCGTGCCCCGGGGCTGGACAGTCCTTGCTAAAGCCGCAGGAGATCTCAACGACGATCGTATTGAAGATTGTGCCCTGGTGGTCAAAGGCGAGTCGGAGAAGTTCAAGGTACGGAACTTCGATAAGCTCGGCGTGGATCTCTTCGATACCAATCCCCGAATCTTGATCATTCTCTTCGGCGAGAAAGCCGGCTACAAGCTTGCCACCGCCAGTAAGACCATAGTGCCTATTCCGGACACTCCTCTGATGGAGGAGCCGGTCAGTGAGCTTGTAGTGAAAGATGGAGTCCTCGAGTTCGAGGTGCAGGAAACCTTCAATGCCGGCTCCTGGCGCATTAGTATTTCCCGTTATAAATTCCGCTTCGAGAAAGGGGACTTTTATCTCATTGGTGCCGATACGGACGAGATCCACAGGGGCAATGGCGATCAAATCGAGGTCAGCTACAACTTTCTGACTGGCAAGGCCGCGGTAAAGTTATCCAATATGAGCGACGACAATGAAGTGGCACCACAGTGGAAGAAAATCAAGCCTCCTTACCGCAAGACCATTGAGAGCCTGAAGAAGCTCTACCAGTGGGAAGCTATACCGGGATACAAGCTGTGATTGGCCGGTTTTGAACGCGCCGGTCGCTCAAACCCCCGAATCGGAAAGTGGAGAGTTGAGGTGACAGGGATGACAAAAGAACTTCGGCGAGCACGCTCCCTGCGCGAGAGTCAGCGACTGGAAGAGCTGGATCGTGCTTGGGTCGTCTTATCTATCAGTAGCGACAACCTTTCCCCGGAGGCTATTACTGAACGATTGGGTTTGGAGCCTTCTAGAAGCCGGCTCAAGGGCGAGCCGATCGATAAATCCAAGTGCTCTGAGTTTCTCAGCTCCTCGCACTCCTGGTCCTACTTCACTGATTCTCATCTCTCCAGTAAGAGAGTTGAAGACCATCTGACATGGCTGCTTGATAATCAGCTCTATGACAAAAGACAGGCAATCAGAGACCTTCAGCGGGACGGCGCGGAAGTGACCATCTTCGCTTGGACGAAAGCGTGGTCGAGTCTATTGTTTATGAATCTTGAACCGGTAGTTCTTCGAAAGTTGGCTCAGCTGAATCTCAGAATAGAATTTACGACTCATTTCAAAAATGCAAAGCAAAGGTTCGAATGAGATTGATGCTTACATCGGCTGCCGGGCTACTGCGGCGGCCAGCTCTTTGAGCCTTCCGACAGCAGCTTCCCGATCCGGGGCAACGACAGTGCTCAATCTTGTTAGGCGGCAGGGAATGCGGCCCACCAGGGAAAGATCGAATTGCTCTCTGGCTGTGCTGGCAGGATAGATCGCCGAATGGCGAGCGATCGATTGATAGAGAAAAAGGCTTACGACCTGTCTGCCCTGCCATGTGTATTCATATATGCTCGCCTCAGGCGAGAGCAAGCTGCCCGGCTTCAGCCGACCTGACCAGATACGACTGGGCCTTGTGTCTGCCAGCTCGAGGCAGGCGAATACATCGTGAGCATTGGCATAATTGCTCGCTTGCTGAGCGAGCATGAAAACCGGTGCTTTCTGTCCGGGTTTCCGGTATTTGCGCCAGGTGAGATTGACGTCGAAGCCGCTGTAGTTTTTTTTGACTACGTCGGTAAGAGCCATGTCTTTGCCGGTCCACTGATCGAGTTTATAAGGAATTGGCTGGCGCGACACCCGGCTATCTACCGGTCTGAAAAAGCTCAACTCCAGGACCGGCACCAGAAGAGCGCCTGTGACGAGCAGGCGCACGAGCAAATCCCCCGAGGTTTTTTTACTCTGCGCTTTCTGCGATGAATGTGGATCAGCATCGCTTTTGAATCGAGAATTCATCGCCCACAGAAAGAGGACGCAGAGGGCGAAGAGCGGTAACTCGAGAAGAGAGTGGGCGCCTAAGGCCGTATCTTTGCCGACATAATAGGCAAGCAGGGCCGTGGATGCGATGCGGACTCCGTTGGTCAGCATGGCGAGCACCACTGCTCCGGCAAGATTGGCGGCCAGCCGGACTGGCGATGACGGCTTATAGAGATTCCAGAGCAAGACGACGAACGTCAGAGAAGAGAGGATAGCCAGTCCGCAGCAAGCGGCGGTCACTTCGTAGGGTTGACCGCGGACGACGAAGATGTTGTTGTTCACTGTAATTGGAATCAGCAGACCAGCCAGAGTGAGTGTGATTTTCATGGCTATCGCCTTGAGATAAGCACTTATCCAGGTGATCAGACCGGCAGGCGATCCGGGAATCAGAAAGAATGAGAAGAGTAAGACCGGCGACCAGTGCTTGAAGAAAGCTTTTCCTTTGATAGCCAGGGCAAAAGTGCCAGCCATGGCCAGGGCTCCAGCCCAGGCTATGCGCGAGAAGTGAAGGTAATCGGCGGCGGCGGTAATCAGGCAGCAGATCGCAAACAAGACTGCACCGGCAAAGCTCGGTTTCGATGCGTTCTTGGGCTGGCTTTGAAGATAGCGGGTCCGGGCTTTTTCGAGAAAAAAGATAGTGAGAAGCGGAATGATGTTATCCGACAGGGATCTGTCCGCCAGGCAATGGTACCAGCTCTCTCCGAGGCGCCAGGCAAGAATTGCGAAGAGACAGATCCAGGCTGTTCTCAGCCAACCTATCGAAGACTTCTTGGCTTCGGAAGCCGGAGCAACAGGATCATCGGTGATAGGCGGTAGAACCTGTTGCATAGCATGCGAGAAGCTGTTTTCAGCCTCTTCTATCCATCCGGTTTTTCACAGCGACGAATGCTGCCGATATGGAAGCGCCCATCAGGGCTAGAAGCCCGGCATCGATCTCCGGCGTGGGGGGCGGCGGCGGCGGTCCGATTCCGGCAAAGGCAGCGCCGACGGTCGAGAGTATCAGTGCTGTCACTAGTAATGTAAGCTGGACGAGCAATGCTCTTTCCTCTTCTTGTCAAATCACGAATCGACTTGATTATTCTAACTCATCGGGCTGTTGACTTCAGGAAGGGAAGTACGGATTGTCGTATAAAAGGATCGCGGAATCGCCACAACCATGCGTCTTGAAGATAGTGAACGAAACTTAAGCCCATGATCGCTCCGGAGATCAGATACAGCTCACGGCTCTCGAGACCGGGATGGACTATGCCATTTATGCCTATAGCCAGAATTGT
>JAGQHH010000033.1 GCA_020431945.1 Cyanobacteria bacterium HKST-UBA02
ATACTATATTCATGAATAGAAACGGGAACAGAAGGAAAAAGCAGACCAGGGGCCAGCTTTTTCCGAAATCACAGTCTAGAAGCCCAGCACCGATGGAATGTAGGATACCGCCGGCAACAGATTGACGCTTGAATCGCCGAGCAACTTCCGGTTGTCTTCGTCCTCGGGGTCGAAAACGAAGAGGTCTCGGATATGCTTGGTCTCCAGATAAGCGTCGAGCTTGCCGCCAGAAAGCACTGCGCCCAGAGGCTCGTATTTGGTGCGCACGATTGCCCCCGCCTCCACATCGCAGATAACCAGATGGCTGGCTCCTGTGAGCGAGGCAGCCACGGTGACCTGGTCGCCATAGTCGACGGCATAGGCCACGCGATAGCGCTCCGGTGACGGCTTCTGGAACTTCACCGAGAGCTCGCACTCCTTGAACTCATCGCCCAGGAGATAGCTCTCGACGATATGCTCGAGACCATACTTCATGAAAGCACTCGGTCCCGAGCCCCGGCGAGTGACCACAGTCACCATGACCACGGCGGTCTGTCCGACCTGAAAGGTCTTCAGGCTGGCCAGCTCGACCACTCCGGGAACCGTAAGGCAGAGCTTCCGGATCTCGGCTTCGCGCTCGGCTCCCAGAGAGTGCTGGAGAAGCACCTTCCAGGCGCGGCTGAAGAGCTCCCAGCCGGTACGCGCGATCAAGAAAGCCACCAGCAAACCCAGAGGGTATTCGAGATAGGGAGCATCGAAAGCGTATTCCGCCAGGATGCCGCCCAGGGTGACGAACTCGATCCGGGAGTCCGATGCTGTTTCTTCGCCGTCGGCTACCAGACTGGCATGACCGGACGAGCGTCCGACAGCGATCTGATAGCGGCTAACCACTACCGAGAGCACCACCGAAACCAGCGAGATTCCCAGGACCACAGGAAAGGTTCCGGGGTCCATAACCAGGGGCTCATGGGTCGGAAGCGGGATCACCGACCGCACCGCCTGGTCTAGAGTCGGGAAATAGAAAAGCATCCCACCGATACTCCTGGTGGCGAACTGGAAAGAGAGCGCCAGGAGACCGATGCCGATGGCCAGGGAGGCGAAGAACTCGATGTTCTTGCGCCCGAAGGGATACTCGTCGCTGGACGGAAGCTTCGAGACATAGATAACCGCCATCACAGCCAGGGCTTCCAGGATGTCAGCCAGGTTGTGAAAGCCGTCACCTTCGATCATGGGAGAGTTTATGCTCGCGCCAAGAGTGATCTTCACCGCAGCCTTGACGGCATACATGAAGAGCACCAGCCCCATGACGAAGAAGGGGTTGCTGAAAAACGCCAGGGATTTCGCTCTGGTCATGAGACACCCCCTTCCCGAAGAGGAGCGCCGGGCGCCACCACCACCGGTATCGGACTCTGAGCCAGCGACTGGGTGACATAGCTACCCAGTCCGGTTCTCGGACCGCGAGCCAGAACGATGACCGAGGACTGCTCGCGCATGGCGCAATGCAGCATGCCCTCGACGACATCATCCGCAGTCTCGATCACTGTCCGGTGAGTGACTCCTTCGGCGGAAGCCATGGAGACCAGACGCTCGAGAATTCCCCGGGCGGCCTGGCACATGTGGTCCTCGGCAAGGGCAGAGTCAACCGATTCGTCTCTCCAGGTAGTGTGATAGAAGACCACCGTAAGACCGAGAATGCGAGCCAGGGGCAGGCCGACAGCGGCTCCGTGGAGACCGGATTCCTCGTCACCGAATGGAATCAGGACCGGACCGCTAGAGCACCGCCCGCATACAGCCACTTCGTCGTAGGACGCGACTACCGGCACCACCCGGCTTTGATGAGCCAGGGTCTGGGTGAGGGGGTCGAGCCGGGAGATCAGGATGCCACCGGGCTCGAGTGACTCCGACTCCAGGTCCGAGCAGACGATGGCGAACTGGGTCAAGGGCTTCAAGCCGGTCTTGAGAGCCACAGCGGTCTCCACCCTGCGGCAGAGCGACGCCCGGGCATCTGTCTTCCCGAGCAGGCGAGCCTCGCGCCTGGAATCAGTGAGAACGATCACCTCGAGGTGGGCGCCCAGACGGGCAGCCAGGTCGGCAGCATAGGACAGGCTGGCCTTCCCGGTGATCGTATCTTCGAAGTAAACGGACACCGAATTGAAATGCATAGCCTTCTCCGGTGAAGTTTTGTCGGATAGAGAAGAGGGCGGCAGAGATTTCTCCCTGCCGCCCCGGGTATCCAAATCAGTCGGTTCTTACGACTGGCAGGTCGGGTCGCCGATGGCGCACATCTTGCCGGCGCCCGACTGGTCGTCATCACCGGCGGTATCGCCTTCCACCGGGGTCGAGCCGGCGAAGTCGGCGACGGCCTTCTCCACGGCTTCGATATACGCCTGGGTCGCCGGGCCGGCCACAGCCTTGTACTGGTTGTAAGCCGGCTCGATCTCGGGCCAGAGCTCTTCCTGCTTCGCCTTCATCGCGGCAGCGAGCTCATCGCCCTCGACACCCTTGCCCTTGAGCTCCGCCTCGTAAGCCTGGAGCTTCTCGCTGAAGGGCTTGACGGCGACACCGTAGGCCTCGCCGGCAGGACCCATGGCGGTGTCGAGAGCTTCGCCGGCCGCGGTGACGGCTTCGACGAAGGCCGCTTCCGCTTCGCTGTCTTCGGCACCGGCGATGCCGACCCTGGTCAGGAAGTCCTGGAACCAGGTCTTCAGGTCGGGATATTCGGGCATGCCGATCTTGTGCTCCACCACCTCGCCGGCGTTGAAGAAGAGCAGGCGCGGAATGGAGTCGATCCCGAAGGACTTGGCCAGCTCGCGGTCGGCGTCGAAGTCGACCTTAACGATCTTGACCTTGCCCGCGAGCTCAGCGGCGAACTTCTCGAGGAACGGAGCCAGCATCTTGCAGGGCCCGCACCAGTCCGCGAAGACATCGACCACGACGGGGACGCTCGCCTGACGCACCACCGCTTCGAATTCGGCGGCGGTGATGACGGTGACTTGATGGTTCTTCATGTGGTTCTCCAGTTTCACTGGTTGACGCCGCGTGATCCCGGTCCCGATGCAGAGCACGAACCGTGACGCGACGTTGCGATGGATGGAAGAAGCGCCTTGGCGCGCTCCTCTATGAACTACTTGACCGACTGGACAAGAAGCTGGCGCAGTCTCGAAAGCTTGGCTTCGGCAGTGCCGAAGTTGTCCACATAGTCCTTCAAGCTGCGCCGGATCACTTCATGAGCTTCGGACCGGCCGTAGACCGAATCGATCCTCACCACCCTGGAAGAGCGGCTGCCGGGGGGGCTCTTATAGCTCAGGAAATAGTGCTTGATGCGGGTGATGACTGCTTCCGGGCAATCATCGATATCGGTGAGACAGCCGTAAGCCACATCCTGGTCGAGAACTGCGATGATTTTGTCGTCGGCCTGTCCCCGGTCGATCATGCGCAGACCGCCGATGGGACGCGCCATCACCAGGAGATCGCCGTGGGCGAAATCACGTTCGCTCAGGATGCAGATATCGAGCGGGTCGCCGTCGCCTTTGATGCGCTTACGCCCGGTGCGCTGCGCGCAGAAGTCGGCGACGCTTTCCCCGCAGTAGGTCTGCGGGACGAAGCCGTAGAGGGTCGGGCACATGGACGAGAAGCGCTGGGGTCTGTCGACGTGCAAGTGTCCCGTGCTCTTGTCGAGCTCGAGCTTCACCGTGCTGGTCGGCACGATCTCGATATAAGAGCGCACCAGATCCGGAACGGCGTCACCGGGGGAGACACCGTGCCAGGGATGCGATTTGAACAGGGTCGAGAGCAGTCTCGAGAATTCGTCATCAGCCATAGGCTACCTCGTCTTCTTTTTCTTTCTGGCAGGCTTTCCCTTTGTCTGGAGCCGGATCTGGCGCAGCCTTTCGAGTGACGCCTCGACAAGCTTGGCATGATCGAAGGCGAGCTTGCGCTTGAGGAGCTGGCTGGCTCGCACGAAGCGAGTCGAGCCCGCCAGAGCATCGTCACCGGCATTGATGGCAGCCATCACGGCTTCCTTCTCCGACTCCGGGACGAACCAGGCAAAACCGTGATCGACAACGTGACCGCGCTCATCGCGGTCCGGGTCCGAGCGCTCATCGATGAGCACCAGACTCGAGGGCAGAACGCGATAAGTGAAACGATCCTCGTCTCCTTCCGCGTCGTTGTTGAAGAAGCATTCTTCCATGAGCTCGCGAGCCGCGCACTCCGCGAGATTCTCGAGCTGCACGTTGATGAAGCCGCCGGGCAGGGACTCGCAGCCCTGGAAAGGAGCGTGCCCCCGTACCATGGACAGGATCAGCGGGTCCTTTGCCTCGATGTCCACCACCACGCAGATTGTGCTGGTGGAGTCCGGCTTGGGAAAGCGATAGATCATGAGCTCGGGAGCTGTCAGAACAAGCTCCACGGAGCCCGCCGAGATCATCTGCACCCCCTCCTCGTTGACTTCGCGAAGAGCAGGAAGGAGAGACTGCAAGTTCTTCAGAGCGTCTACCGCGATCATCACGAGCTTGCCGGCATCGTGGAGGGTCTTGCAGACCTCCTGGAGATGATCGTGGTTGGTCTGACCGAAAACAATGACGGCGGTGACGCCGTCGAGAGCAGGCAGCTCGCCCCCGGTGGAACCGGAGAGAGACGCTTCGGTGAAAACCTCGGCATCGTGCGAAGCAGCCAGCTTCTTGAGCGCATCGGCCTTTTTCTTCCAGGCCGTGCTGCGACGAGCACCACTAGCAGTGACAACCGCCGTCCTGCAATAGGCAGAATCGGTGCAAGAATCGGGCGACACGGGCTTACAGCCCCCGGCGTCCAGAACGAGAAATCCGAATACGTGTATCACGATTGGTCCTCACGAGTTGACCCGAAAGCCTGGTCGCTACAGTTTACTCTTAACCTCGGGCGAGGTAAGAGAATAAACTGTAATTACTTCTAGACTGGCTTCAGGAGGAAGGTTGAATCTCAAAAAGTTGAGGAATCGAAGAAAGATCAATCTGGATAGTATTGATATCACCCCCTTGATAACAACATTCCGGTCCTGAGACCTGCCCAAGGAATCCGTCCACGGGGCAGAAACCCTGTTCAGGGCTAAAAACAGAAGGTCTAGCGCAGCTCACGCGATTTGCCCGGTCTGCTAAGCACGGGCTCCGGACAGTCTCTCGTATTGCTTGCGATCCCTGCCGGCAAGGTCGAACCGCCCCTCTTTCTCATAGCACCGCGCCCGGTGGAGGTAGGCGTTCACACATTCAGGATCGTGGGTTATAGCGCAGGTGAAATCATCGATTGCCTTTTGAATACGCTCGATGCTGACATTAGCCAGACCTCGCACCATATATGCCTCACCTCGCTCCGGCTGCATATTCAGCAGGATGGTCAGATCGGCTATAGCCCGGCCGAAATGCTGGGACTGGAAATAAGCCTGAGCCCTCAGATAATAAGCTTCCGTAAGCTCGGGATCGCGATCGATGGCGCTATTGAAGTCCCCTATCGCTTCCTCGAACTTACCCAGAGCCAGAAAGGACGTGCCCCGGCCGACATAAGCAACGGTGAAGGCGGGATCGAGATCGATTGCATGATTGAACCTGGCGATGGCACCTCTATGATTGCCCGCCCTGACCAGCTCCACCGCTTCGTTGAAAACCGACTCGAGGTTGTTTCCGCCCCGGCCTTCGCCAGAGCCTGTATCTTCCTCGGCGGCGGGCTCGCTCAGAGCACGGTCTAGCCGAGCAGTAAGGTCGGTCATAAGATTGCGCCAGTCCCCGGCAGCATCTGTGCCCTCCCAGAGATCGCGAAGCTCGGAGCCTTTGAAGATCTTGCCTATCACCCTGCTGGCCAGCTCGACGACTGCTTTCGGAGCGCAGTACTTTTGAGCGTTCACCCACAGCTCCACGTCCACCGGCAGGTCCATGGACGGCTGCTTTCTCGAGGCGGCAACAACTTCGGCAGCGGCTACGGCTCTCTCTGCGTCCTGCGAATCGATAAAAATCTCGGACTCATCGACCCTGGAGAGGGCCTCCTCGATCAGGTTTCCGGTGAGGCTCGAGGAAAGCTCTTTCAGCCAGTCCTGAGCCTGCTCATTGCCAAAACTACTGACGTCCCAGTCCATATCTAAAGCAACACTCCCGATCCGAATAATTGGGAGCCTAGTTTAGCAATTTCACATGATCGCTGCCATGCTATCGTATTAGCGAGATCGAGCCATGACCAGAGAAACCCTAAAGATCGAATCGCTGCCCAACCAGATGGACCTGGCTGCAGTCTCGGCCATGCTCAACGAGCACAATGCCGACCAGGGGCTCGTCTACGACCCACGGGCCCTCAACATCTTCGTCAGAGACGAGCGAGGCAATGTCATCGCCGGCCTGATCGGTTCGACCTACTGGGACTGGTTGCGCATAAGCAAGCTCGCCGTAGCCAAGAGCGCAAGGGATCAGGGTCTCGGAACCCGCCTCCTGCAAGCCGCCGAGGAAGAAGCCTCTAAGCGTGGCTGCTCGAATGTATTCGTGGACACCTTCAGCTTCCAGGCGATCAGCTTCTACAAGTCCCTGGGCTATAAAGTCTTCGCCGAGCTCCCCGAATACCCGAAGGGGCATACCCGCTTCTTCCTTACCAAAAAGCTGGAATCGTGACCAAGAAATCGAATCCCACCGAAAGATTCACCGGTCTGGCCGACGCCTATGCCAGTTACCGTCCGGATTATCCGGAGACAGCGCTGCTTCACGTAATCGAGCGTTGCCATCTCGGTCCGGCGTCACTCATGGTCGATGTCGGCTGCGGCACCGGCATCTCGGCAAGAGCTTTCGCCCGTCTGGGTATTGCTGTTCTCGGCATCGAGCCCAATGATGAGATGAGAGAGAAAGCCGAGTCGGCGGTATCTGCCGGAGGCGGGGAGACCACTCCGAAATTTCAAAAAGGCACCGCCGAAGACACAGGTCTTGCTGATACCAGTGCTGATGCGGTGCTCTGCGCCCAGGCTTTTCACTGGTTCGACCCGGACAGGTCCCTGGCCGAGTTTCACCGGATCCTGAAACCGGGGGGTCATTGCATCCTCATCTGGAACGAGCGCAACGAGGCAGACATGTTCACCCGGGAATATGGCGCCCTGATCAGAGACAACAGCGAAGCAGTGAGTGTCGAGGTAAAACGAGGCGTGTCCGGGAAGGCGCTTTTGTTGAGCGATCTATTCGAGACTGTCGGTGTCACCGAATTCACCAATTCCCAGAGCGTGGATGAGGAAGGGCTCCTGGGAAGAGCTTTCTCCACCTCTTACGCACCGCGCCAGGGCGCCCGGGCGGAAAAGCTCCGCATCGGACTGAGAGAGCTATATAAACGCTACAGCGCCTCCGGAGCCGTAACCTTGAAATACACCACCACCGTCTATATCGCCCGCAAAGACGCCTGAATCCTCTTCCATACTTGAAAACGCTCCCTGCCGGCGAAGACCTCCAGGGAATCTTTCACTGCCTCGTCTTCGGTCAACTCGAAACCTTCCCCGAGAAGATCGAAAAGGGATTGCTCGGGAATCGGATAAGGGGGCCCGCTCTGACGCTCCTTATCGACGAAGAAGAATCCCACCAGGACCCCGTCCTCAGCCAGAATCCCCCGGCACTTCTCGGCATAGTCGGCCCTTCTGCCCGGAGGGAAGGAGCAGAGAAATGCTCGCTCATAGATGATGTCGAATGGCTCGCTGCTCTCGAACTCGAAAAAATCGCCTTCAATAAAAGAAACTTCCGGGCAGAGATCTTGAGTTGCCAGAATCTCCCGTGCTCTTTGCAGAGCTACGGCTGATAGATCGAGAGCCGAGACGCGAAAACCGGCCTGGCTGAAAAGAGCAGCCTCATAACCCGAGCCGCAACCGGGAATCAGCACCCGGCCGCCACCTGCCTGCTTTTCGTTCAGATATAGTGCCAGACGTGCAGGAACACCACCCATGTCCCAGGGAGTGCGGTCGGCTCCGTAGAGACCGTTCCAGAACTCGATGATTTTCTCGCGCTCGTTCATAGTCGATCAGCTTCAATTAAATCGGCCTAAAAGAGCCGACGCAACCCGTACCAAACGATTGTCAGTCGGGTCGAGAACCGCGGGCACTGGCACTTCCGCCCCGGAGACTCAAGAAAGTTGCGATAACCTAATGAATTCCAAGAGGAGTAACAAATCGTTGTAAAACTTGAGATGGATTGCAGAAGGCTACGTGCCTTACAAATAGGAGTGCCGCACATGACGGGAATCTTCGACGATTTGAATGACTACGGACACGAGCAGGTCTCTTTCTTCCACGATGAAGAAACCGGCCTGAGAGCGATCATCGGTGTGCACAGCACCGTTCTCGGTCCTGCTCTTGGTGGCTGTCGCATGTGGAAGTATGCCGACGACCAGGAAGCTCTGCGCGATGTCCTGAGACTCTCGCGCGGCATGACCTATAAAGCAGCGGTTGCCGGTCTCAATCTCGGCGGCGGCAAAGCCGTGGTCATCGGCGACTCTCGCCAGGACAAGACTCCCGAGCTCATGAAAGCCTTCGGTCGTGCCGTGGATGCCATGGGCGGTCGATATATCACCGCTGAAGACGTCGGCATGACCGTCTCTGACATTGACACAATCCGCACGGTTACCACCCACGCAGTCGGCGGCAGCAATGAAGGCGGCAGCGGCGACCCCTCCGTGATGACAGCCTTCGGCGTTTTCCAGGGCATGAAGGCAGCCCTCAAGGCCTCCGGTCTCGGCGAAAAGCTCGAGGGCGTACGCGTAGCGGTACAGGGCGTCGGCAATGTCGGCTACCACCTCTGCAGCTATCTCTCCGCTGCCGGTGCCAAGCTCATCATCACCGACATCTATCCCAATCAGATCGAGAAAGTCGAAGCCGAGTTCGGAGCCGAAGTCGTATCTCCGGATCAGATCTACTCGGCGGATTGCGAAATCTTCGCCCCCTGTGCTCTGGGCGCCATCCTCAACTCGCGCACGATTCCGCAGCTCAAGTGCAAGATCGTCGCCGGCTCCGCCAACAACCAGCTCGAGAAAGACGAAGACGGCTTCACTCTCTTCAGCAAAGGCATAATCTATGCTCCTGACTATGCCATCAACTCAGGCGGTCTGATCAATGTGGCTGCCGAACTCGACGGCTACAACCACGAGAAAGTGCTGGCTAAAGTCACCCGCGTCTATGACACTATCAAAGCCATCCTCGAGCGCTCCGAAGCCGAGCACATGCCGCCCCACCAGGCTGCAGACGCTCTCGCTCAACAGCGCTTGAACGAGGCGCGAAAAGGTCACTCCAAAAGCAAGCGGACAGGATTCCGAAGCAATTTCATGACCGTAGACAAGGTCATGGGCGACCTGGCAGTGGCATCCCTCAACTGATGCCAGCCTGAAAAAATCAGGACATGAAGGGCGGGTCTCGACACCCGCCCTTTATAATAGCCAGCGTATCCAGGGAGAAAAGCTCTTGAACTTCAACACCATAAATGGTGG
Source organism: Cyanobacteria bacterium HKST-UBA02 (assembly GCA_020431945.1). The sequence continues at coordinate 9,442 of JAGQHH010000033.1, forward strand.
TCTCAGCTGCCCCTTCTGCAAGGAGAAAATCGTCTCCGGGGTAGGCTTTCAGTACGGCACCATTGACAACAGGCAGTATGCCGTAGGCGACGAGATCGACTGGACAGGAACGCCCTGCCGCCCGTCGAAGAAGCCGGCAGAAGACCTGGTCAAAACAGTGGGCTATTTCAATTGCGACAATGTCCGCTGCAGCAGCTGGCAAGACTGCTATCCCGATATTCAGACGGCCCTGGTCACCATCGAGAAAAACAAGATCAAGAGTCTCGAGATCTACTCGGGCCCGGAGCTCGAAAGGCAATACCAGATAATCGAGCCGGGCTCCCTCGCCGAGCTCTGAAGCCTTTTGGTTACGAATCGGCACAGAGGCTCAATTTTCGCCACCCGATCCGCTTATAATCCACAGCTTACAAAGTCATCTCAAGGAGGCTCCGATGACCGTTATCCGCCCGCGCGAGTTTCTCATGATTCCCGGTCCCACCCCTGTCCCGGACGAGGTTCTGGAAGCGCATGCGAAACATCCCCTCGGGCACAGGAGCCAGGAGTTCTCGCAAATCCTCGCCGAGGCTGTCGAGGGTCTCTCCTGGCTTGCCGCCTCCGATAACGAGCCCCTGATCATCACATCTTCCGGAACCGGCGCCATGGACGCCGCCGTCGCCAATACGATCAACCGGGGTGATCGAGTCCTGAGCCTGGTTTGCGGAGTCTTCGGCGAGCGTTTCGCCAAGATCGCCACCGCATATGGAGCAGAGGTCGAGCGCCTGAGCGCCGAGCCCGGCAACGCCATCGATCCCGAGAAAGTCGATGCCGCCCTCAAGAAGAATGCCGGCATCAAAGCCGTGACCATCACTCACAACGAGACATCGACAGGAGTGATAAACGATCTCGAGGCCATCGCCAGGGTGGTGCGCAAGCACGACGCCCTCATTCTTGTAGACGCTGTCACCAGCTTCGGTGCCGCGCCAGTGGAAATCGAAGGCTGGGATCTCGACGTGGTCGTCACCGGCAGCCAGAAAGCCCTGATGCTACCACCCGGGCTTGCTTTCATCTATCTTTCTCAGCGTGCCTGGAAAGCCTATGAGAGCTGCACCAACGGTCGCTTCTATCTCGATCTGGGTCGCTACCTGAAGTCCCAGAAAGAGAAAACCACGCCTTTCACCCCCAATGTCAGCCTGATCAGAGCCCTTACAGCCTCTCTGACGATGATGAAAGCAGACGGCAAAGAGAGCATCTTTGCCCGGCACCGCAGGCTAAGAGAGATGCTTCGCAAGGCCATCGGCGAGATGGGTCTGAAGCCATTCGTGGAAGAGTCCTGCGCTTCGCCGACCATCACTTCCATCCTGCCTCCGGAGGATATGACCGTCCCGGAGATTCGCCAGCGTCTCAAAGACGATTACCGGATTATCGTCGCTGACGGGCAGGAAGAGCTGAAAGGCAAGATCTTCCGGATTGGGCATATGGGCTATGTTTTCGAGCGCGATATCGCCATGACCATAGCCGCTCTTCAGAACGTCCTGGACCGGCGCTCCTCCTCCAAATCCGCCTCGCTCCGATAGCTCAGAACACTGCGTCCGATTTGATGCCGTTGAGAAAAACAGCGGTGGCCATATCGGCATAGCGGCTCTCGGTAATCGCTCCCCCCTGCCGGAACCAGGTATATGTCCAGTTGACCGAGCCCATGAGGTTCATGGCCAGAGCCGAGCGCTCAGCCGGGGGCAGGTCCGGTCGAAGCTCGCCGACTATGTCTTTGATGGCTCCCACCACCTCGCGCTCCAGGGAGCGGATCTCCTCCTGTTGGTCCGCGGGCAGAACATGCAGGTTATTGAGCAGGACGACATGCTTGTGATTGGAAGCAAGATAAAGGCTCATCAGCGCTCGTACCAGACAGCGCAGGCGCTCCGCCGGCTCAGGCTCATCCGCGATTGCACTGCGGACAGTATCAGAGAGCAGTTCGCAGTGATTCAAGAGCATGTGGTAGAGAAGCGCTTCTTTCGACTGGTAGTAGTGATAGAGAAGCGCTTTCGAGACGCCGCAATGAGCGGCCACAGCCGCTATCGAGGCGCCGTCGAAACCACGCTCGGCAAACATTTCCGCAGCGCCGTCCAGGATCTCCTGCTTCTTTTGATCGTAAGTCTCGGCTCTGGGCCTGACCATTAAAAAATCGGGACGATCTTGTCCGCGTCGAATGCCACGTCCTCCCCGTCGACGTCGATCTCGGGCAGAGCCGGGAATTTGACGCCATGCGGCTCGACAATGGTCTTCAGGCGCACCACCGCAGTCCGCCAGTTCTCCCGGCGCTCCTCGAGGTCGAGGACACCGAGTCCGGCAGCCCGGGCTTGCTCTTCGAGCAGACGCTGGGCAGGCAGGAATGTATCCGGGAGCTGCCAGAACTCCGAAGGCGGCTCATAGAGGATGCCGGAAAGAAAGATGAATCCAGCGCGGAACTGTTTGGTGACCATCATCTTATCTTCTTCGCTCAGCCTGGGAAGCACTTCTTTGAGAAGAGCCAGACAGAAGCTCAGGTGACGGCCTTCGTCTCGTCCAATGTTCTTGAAGGCTTCCTTGAGCACTGGGATAGTGGTGCGCTCGTACATGCTGTGGAAGAGCGTGGATGATGCTACTTCACCGAAAAGGAAAGAGCTGAAGAGAATCGGCATCGGATAGTGCTCTACGGCAGTCTTATAGCCACTCCAGTAACGAGCGCCGTTATGATAGAGCCATTCGATGTTGTTGCGAGCCAGCTTGCCCAGAAGGGTCTCGGGCTCGAAGCCCAGGGGTCCGTTCGGAGTGAACTTGTTGATCGCCCGACCGCAGACCTCTTCGTGATTCATCTCATCTCTTGTGACCGAGAAGAAGCACTTTCTGATCGCGTCTTCTTCATGGGTCTCGTAAGCATGGATCATCGCCCGGGCAAAGACCGCCGGTCCGGAGGCATCGAAGACCGAAAGCAGGGTGAACCAGTAAGAGATGGCATAGCGCTGGTCGAGGGTGTATTCGGACAGATCGATACTGCTCCAGTCGAGACCGGAAGGAGACCAACCCGGATCACGACTGTCCTCGTAGATGTCCATGAGCCTCGGGGTCTCGACACGCCAGTCGAAGGGAAAGATATTGAGGCGGTCGGTGATAGCCGGCGCTGATTCGGTGTTGAGCAGAATCGCTTCCGGGTCAGGCATGCTTGTGAGCCGCTCCGGCGGTGCTTTGATAGCGCTCTCGCTGATTGCCTCGGATCCGGATCCGTGACGCTTGCCGTTCGACTTGCTTGCCTGTTTCTGTCGTGTCATGTTTTTTGCTCTCATGGTGATGTGACCCGGGTTTCGTCCTGACCTGATTAATTAACCAAACGGTCGGTCAATTAATATAATACCATTGGATATACTCGGTATTCAGGGTTTCTTCCTTATCGACGGCAGGTTAAACCTTTGCCATATACTCTTTAAGCGGCACCTGTCGGGCATTACAATACGACCATGGACTTCTTGATAACCGGAGCAACATTTTAAAGTGACAGCCAGAAGGCGATCCGGAATAAGACTTGCTCTGCTTGCGATCCTGCTCCTGCAGCTCCAGGCTCCATTGCCTGCTCTGTCTTATTATTACGGCTATCCTTATGGCGGCTACGGCCGCAATCTGATCTACTCGATTCCGTACCTGGCAGCACCGCTTCTCGGTTTCGGATCGCCTTACAGCGCCAACCCGCTCTACTCCGCCACCAGCTACATGAACCGGTCCACAAGACGACTCTTCAATCCGTACTCGGCATATTATGGTGTTTCGGGCCGCCCTTATGTCACGCAGCAATACCAGGACCCGGAGCCCCTCTACTATCCGCGCCAGAGAAACAGACCGGTTCGCCCCGGAAGTATCGGCGTAGACGAGATAACCCATGCCCAGTGGAAAGGCCCCGACCCGACCGGTAGCGCCGCCGGCTACACCGGCACTCCGGAATCCGATCCGTTCGCGCTCACCAGCGACGAATTTCCGCCGGTGGCACCACCGATAGGATCAAAGCGAGTCCCGGCGCCGCCGCCCGCCACCGGCAGTGGTGCCCCTCTGGCGGAGGGCTTCCTCAATCTGGTGGACACGAAATTCGACGGGGACATACACGAAGCCCTTTTCGATCCCCAGACACGGTCATGGGCCCGGAGCCTGGGGCTGATCGACGAAGATCAAATTTTCGGCCAGGACTTCGAGCCCACACGCACGCATCTTATCCAGCAGGTAATCAGGGACAAAACCCTGGATCCGGTGAGCAAGCTCAATGCCATAAAAATCCTCCTGCCGCCCGGCAGCGCTAACCGCGCTAAGTAGATCGACACATCCTGGCGCTAAGAAGACTGTAATCCGGCGCCCTCTCGGCTCGCCTGGCAGCCCCTGCGGGTATTGCCGCCCATGGTAGTGTGTTGTTCTTTATTGTTCTGGCTTGAATAGAGAATCTCGGTCTTTTTAAGATTTTGAGGTCAACCGTTTATTCCCATCTTATTTTCTTGCAAAGCTAAAACCACAGAGCACCCGTACTCCAGATCACCAGAAGCCCTGCGGCTTCCAGTCGGTCATGGTTGCTCGTATCTTCCAGATAGCTGAGAAGGAGTAATAGCAGGATGGCTGACAAATTCCAGTCACTCCGGCAGTTGAGACGCAGTCTGGAAGAAGGGCGAGACTTCAGGATCACCTGTATCGACAGGGGAAGCCAGATCACTGTTCTCGCCCCGCATGGAGGCTTTATCGAGCCCGGCACCTCGGCAATCGCCAGGGGAATCGCCGGTGACGATTTCAACCTCTATGACTTCCAGGGACTGGTTCGCGAAAAGCCTTACGAGCTGCACGTCACCTCCACCAGGTTTCGTGATCCCGCTCTTACCAGGCTGATCAAGAAATCTCGACTGACCCTTTCCGTTCATGGCATGGGCAAAGTGGACAGATGGTCCGTCTGGCTTGGCGGACTCGACTGTTCCACCCGCATCCTGGTCATGAGCGCGCTTTCCCTGAAAGGCTTCAGGATTAATCCGAATCCGCCCAAGTACAAGGGCGAGCACCGACAGAACGTGGTCAATCTCAACGGGCGCGGCGGCGTTCAGCTCGAGCTCCCCGAAGACTTGATCGATTCATTCTTCAGCGATGCAGTGCCTTTCGCCGGTCCGGCAACCGCTCTCAAGCGGAACAGCCGGTTCGTCGAATTCACCGGCGCCGTCAGGCAGGGTCTCCTGGAGGCTCTTCCCGAGCGTCTGCACGCCTGAAACTCACAATACTCGAACATACCCAGAAGACCGCCGGGCCAGCGCCACGGCGGTCTAGATGGAGGTAACATGCTTTACCGTCTGCGCAAAACCGCTGTTTCGTTCGCTTATCTGGCTCTGATCTGGCTCACCTGGCAGTGGTTCCAGGGCGATACCGCCTGGACCTTCAGCATCGGTTGTGTCACGGTGAGCGGGCTCTGGCTCGCCCTCACGTGGTTCCAGCTCGGCCATCTCTTCGACACCTATTTCGACGGCTTCTCCAGACTCAAGATGCTCCTGCCGATCACGGTCGGGCTGGCTCTTTCCGGTCTGGCTCTCTGGACCGCCGGTCCGGTCGAGCTCAAGGCCGCAGCCGGCTTCGAGCTCCTCGTCTGGCTCGTCATCTACATCCGCTACCGGATCAACCGCAAGAAATACATCACCCAGGGTCACGGTCCTCTGCCGAAAAATGCCTGGGTGAACCCGCCGGTGGAAGTGCTCCAGGACCTCGACCTGGTCCTCACCAGCGGTCGCATGGCTGACCGTTTGCATGAAAGCGTCGGTCACGGCGAGGTTGCGGTCCGCGGTCCCCGGGGCGAGATGATGTTGCTCAGCACCTACATGGAAAAGGGCGTCGTCCTGCACCGGGCCGACCTGGTGGCCAGCAAGCTCCTCAAGCGTGGTCACTACATCGTCCTGCGCCTTGCCGAGCCTGTCTCCGACCTCAAGAAGGAGCTGGCCCCTGAGCTGGGTCAGATCATGCTCGAGCAGAACATCGCCTATCGCGACGCCACCAACCGTCGCCGGGAAAAGGTGATCAGCAAGCTTCCCCTGCCTGGCTTCATCAAGCGCTGGCTGACAGCGAAGCTGAAGGCCACCGGCTATGACTGGGTGGGTCTGGTGATCGGCCAGCGTCATGAAGATCGCTGGACCTGCATAGGCATCTGCCTGGAGCTCTACCACCGCCTGGGGATCAAGACCTCCCAGTACGGCACCGGGCTCCTCGGTCTGGGAACCGGCATCCTCGACCCGATCAAGCCGGCACGCTTCCTTTCGGACAGGGCTTTCCGCATCCTCACCGTGGAGGACAGAGCCGCGTTCGAGAAGGCCAGAGCAGAAGCCTGAGCCCGTCGAGATGTGGACTGAGGAGATTGCCCCGAGCAGTCTCCTTCAGTCCCATCTCATTTCTTTCAAATCCTACTTCTTGTTATAGTATTTTCTCTTGACCGCAATTATTCACGGGAGTGACA
>JAGQHH010000400.1 GCA_020431945.1 Cyanobacteria bacterium HKST-UBA02
ATACTATATTCATGAATAGAAACGGTTGAAAGAAGAACAGAACAGGAAGAGACTTGCGTCTCTCCCTGCCCCATTCTGGAAAACGAATCAGTTGCCCGACGGAGATGAGACGCCGGAGCACGGTCCCGGCTGGCTCAGGTCGGGACTGACACAGATCAGGTAATCCACGGGCAGAGCCGGGCCCTGATCGTTGACGCCACCGACCACGATACCGACAGTGACGCTCTTGCCGCCGGAGTAACGAGCGGCCCGGTCGGGGATGCCGAAGCCGCCCTCGACGTGACCGCCGCCGGCAAGCACGATCATGCGCTTGAGCTGCCGCTCTCTCTTGAAGTTGGCGGCACTCTGAGCCATGTAATCATCCCAGACCGTCATGATCTGGTATGAACGCTCCTTCTCCTCGGGAGTAGGAGTGCGATTGCCGTGCATGTGGCCGAGCATGGGCAACCAGTGGTCGCGATGCGCCTGGACGTGGAAGTCCACGGGCCCGAGCTGGTCTTTCTCAGCCTGGGTGAGACCCTCATAGCCGACCTGCTTGATACGCCGGGTCAGCTCCACCGGGGCATTGAGCGCCGCCACCGGAATGTGATTCTGCCTGGCGTAGGCGATGATGGGCTGGTAGAGCGGCCAGGGAAAGCCCCAGCGTGTCTGGTATTCGGTTTGGGCGAGCAGCTCGTCTTCGGTGCTGTTGCCTGCGATATGGCGATCGAGCGCATCCTGGAAGGGACGCTGGAACATCTCCATGCCGACGCCGACGCTGTGATCGCGCGCATAGATCGCCTGGATGATGCGGAGCTGCATAAGATGATGCGCTTCGCTATCGTGGAGCTCACCGACCGCGACGACGTCATAGGCCATGAGCCGATCGACGAATTCATCGAAGCTTATCCGGTTTCCCTGACTGTCGATGACAGCCGGTCCGGAAACGGGAGCGGGATGAGCACCACTTGTGGTGTCCACCCGGGAAAACAAGGACTTGCCGGCCAGAACAAGCAGGACCAAGCCCAGAGCGAGCAGAATGATCTTGATCATTTGCGACTCCTGTCAGTTTTTGCCATCGGTCTCGGCTTCAGGCTCGCTCTTCCTGCGGAAGATGAGATAGAGGAGACCGGAGAAGAGCACTGCCAGAGCGCTGACATAGAGTGTCAGGCGGACGCCGAGCATTTCGGCCATCCCTCCGGCGAACATTGCAGCAATAGGCGCGAAACCAATCATGAATATCGAGAAGACCGCCATGACCCGTCCGCGTTTGGCGCCGTCCACAGAAGACTGCACCAGGGAGATGCTGCCACCGGTCTGAATGCTGATGGCAGCGCCGGCGGCGGTCACGGCCAGAACCGAGAGCCAGAGGTTGGACGAGAAACCGAGCAGACAGACCGCCGCCGCCAGGGCGAGGCTGGCCAACCCGATCACTTTTCTCAGCATGGCAGGCTTACCGCGGCTGGCCAGGGCAAGGGAGCCCAGAAGCGCTCCGGCGCCGGATGCCGCCGAGAGGAAGCCCAGAGCGGTAGCATTGCCACCCAGGATGCGGTCGACCACTACAGGCAGAAGCACCGTGTACTGGAAGCCGAACATGCTGATGGCAGCCGTGAGGATGAGGACATTCTTGATGGCGGGGTCGAAGAGCACTTTCATGATGCTCTCTTTGCCGGCGCCTTTGCCCGCACCTTGCTTGCTCCGGGAAGCGCCATCCGGTTTTGCATGCACGGCGATGGTGCCGATCATTGCCAGGGTGACAAGGGATGCCACATAGCTCAAGGCGTTGAGACCGAAACAGAATGCTTCGCCGAAGATACCGATGGTGAGTCCGGCAATAGCGGGTCCGAGAATTCGGGTGGTGTTGCGCACCGCCGAGTTGATCCCGATGGCATTGGTGAGCTCGTCGGCAGGGACTAGATCGGGCACGAAGGACTGCCTTGCGGGCATCTCCACAGCGCCTATACAACCGCCGACTACCGCCAGGATAATTATCCAGCTCACCGTGATCATGCCGGTGTACGCCAGAAACGTGAGAGCGAGAGCCTGTAGCATGTGCAGCCCAACCGTGGCGTAGAGCACCTTTCTGCGGTCGAACCGGTCCGCGATCACGCCTCCGAAGTAGGTGAGGAGGATCATCGGCAGCCCGCTGGCCAGTGCCACCGTACCCAGTGCAGCAGCCGAGCCCGAGATGCTGTAAACAAGCCAGCTCAGAGCCACGGACTGCATCCAGGTGCCGGTCAGTGAGGTCAGCTGCCCGATGGTGTAGACACGGAAGTCTCTCAATCTCAGAGAACGAAAAGTTTGCCTGAATTCTGCTTTCAGGCCGTCGAGAAATTTCATCGTAACCTCGCAGAATATGAACCGCACCGCTCGACCACGTCCAGAAAGAAGGCTCCAGGTGGGGCCTTCGTGAAGTGGAAACAGAGATAGAGAAACGGTTGGTTGTTGTTTTTCGAGAAACGAAAGGAAGAAATAAGAGTCAATAACAGCTATCAGAGAGGACATCCTGATTTCATCAAAAGGTCCTGGTTATCAAGCAGATCATCACTCGTGCAGCTTGACCAGCCGGTTTTTGCGGGGCATTCCGGGATCCATACCGGTCCGGATAGTGATTAATTAGTCGCCACCCGCCTGCCAAGAGGTCGAGCCCTGGCGGCTCTC
>JAGQHH010000401.1 GCA_020431945.1 Cyanobacteria bacterium HKST-UBA02
GCCGCCGGGCTGGAGATTGCCGTGTCGACGGTGCGCAGCCATGTGCGTAAGATCCTGGCCAAGCTATCGGTGAGCGATCGCACCCAGGCTGCTCTGCAAGCTACCCGGGGCGGTCTGGTCTGAAGGATCAGTCTTTATCTTTCTCGTTCAGCCAAAGCTGCTTGGCCGCTTTCAAGGCATTACGAACTTTTCTGGACTCGCTGGCTTCAGGCATCACGAAATCAAGCCCGTCCGCAAGCCAGTGAGCAAGCTCCGGGTTGTTCATATGGTAGTAGACCATCCTTCCTTCCCGGCGTTCAGAGATGATTTGATGGGCTCTCAGGACAGCCAGGTGTTGAGAGACAGTGGCGGACCTTAGCTCAAGCCGCTTTTGAATCTCGCCCACGTTAAGTTCGCCGTTTCTCAGCTCTTCTACGATTCTGATTCTGTATGGGTTAGAGAGAACTCCCAGGAGTTTGGCGAGTTCTGCTGTGGCGAGCTTTCTGTATGGCATTTTGAAAATTCATAGCTTCGAAGATATCTAGTAGTTTAACATTCTCTGCGAAGGTACTCAAATGTTCCCCGATACGATTTCGAAGGCTGCAAGACCTTTCAGATAGTCACCATAGGTTTCTATCTTCTTCTTCTCCGCTTCTGCCCGTGCTCTCTGTCGCAGGTTCACAACCAGGAGGCTCGAGTCGCCCAGATCGAAGCGAGCCTGTTCACCCTGCTCGACCCTGCGTGCCCTATCCAGCTCTTCTTCAGCCTGTTTCAGTCTACCCAGAGAAGCATTTACCTCAGAGGCGGCATCCTCGACTTCCAGGGTAATGCGTTGCTTGAGAAAATGCTCTTCCAGGTCCAGATTCTTGAGATCGAGTTCTGCCTGGCGGGCAAGACCTCTTGCTCGGCGCTGTCTCAGAGGCACGCTCATCTCGACTCCACCTGATAAAACCATTCCGATGCCGTTTGTGCCTGTGTCCGCTCCCTGCCGGTAAACGAGATTCACCTGGGGCATCATGAGATTTCTTGCTAAACGGAGCTCTACTCTTGCGATGTCTCTTCTGAGATCGATCAGCTGAAGCTCAGGACGTAGCGCTAAAGCCCTTTTCGTGGCAGTTGTGATTTCAGTCTCGGAGAGTTCCTTTGGCTCGATTCCAGGCTCTGTGAAATTTGCAGGGCTCAAGGAAGGAGGCTGACCCTCCATTCTGCCTGAGAGAAAGAGAGCCAGCTTGAAACCGGCTTTTGCCATTTCCCTGGTCGCGGCAATCTGATCCCCCCGGCGCTTGCGGACTTCTTTCTCTGCTTCCGCAATCAAGATCGCGGGTAGATCGCCATCGGCTACTCTCTGGCGGACAAGTTTCTCCTGGGCTTCGCCCAGCTCCAGGAGGCCAGTTACGACCTGGAGCTTCTTGTACGATATGATCCATTCCCAGTAGGACAGCGCTGAATCGTAGAGAACATTCATTCGTGACAGGTTCAGATTGATTCGACTGATTATCTTGCCGAGTCCGGCCTTTTGCTCGTTTGCTCTATCCTTGTTGATACCCAGACCTTGTAGAAGTGGAATGAGAAGACCTGCCGTATATTCTCCCGACTGACCCGACTGCAGGAATGGTGTCGATGCGTCATTGGGGTTGACTCGAAAACGACCGAATAGTCGAACCCCGGACTTCGTGGGTAAATCGATCTGTCCTTCATTATGCAGAGCATTCTTGGCCTTGCCGGTGACCACGATGTCCTGGATCCTCTTGAACTCGCTAATATGCTTGTAATAAGGATCGAAAGCCCCTTTGCTCTCGAGATGCTTGGCCTCGGCTTTATCGACTTCAATTCTTCCCTGGAGGATCTTCGGATAGCTTGTGTCGACTATGGCCATGGTATCGTCGATGGTCAACTTCAACCCTGGAGAGAAATTCTTCTCCGGGCGCTTCTTCGGCACCTCGGGAACTTTTGTACGAGCGATCCTCCGGTCGACATCATCCTTCAGAAGACTTATCGGAGAGAGTATAGCCGGCCGCGACCCGGTTTTATCCACTGGTGCCTGCGCCAGGGCTCTGGAGGTAGAAAGCAGGCAGGAGAGTAAGACCACAGCTAGCACCATTGCAGGCACGCTCATTTCGACTTTCTCTTTATGTCGGGGTCCGCTTCTTTAACGGCTTTCCTGTCCAGGGCAGGAGGGAAACCGTTGAACTGGCGCCAGAGCTCGAATCCCAGGGAGACTGTGTTGAGCATGACCCAGCCCTGGGCTTCGGAGCCAGGTCTCAGATAGTGCGGTCCTGGCCATGGCTGATCGTCGTTCTTCTCTACTGACTCTTCATCGGGCACCACTATGATCCTGAATTTACCCGTGCCATCATCCACAGCGTCTACAACTGCTACCCTGCCGGCGAAGGTTCCCACCGCGACGCTTGGCCAGCCTGTGAACTGGACAGCCGGCCACCCTGCGAATTGCAGGCGTACCGGACGTCCGGGTAAGACCAGGGGGGCATCGTTGCCATCGAGCAAGAGCTCTGCTGCAAGATCGGTGGTGTTGGGCGCAATCACGGCCATCTTTGTGCCTGCTTGAACCGTCTCTCCTGCTCCTGCCTTGAGGAGCCGCACGATCCTGCCTTCGATGGGAGCTCGGAGAAGTCTTTGAGGAATCCTGGCCTCCAGATGGCTGATCTCGACTTCCAGTTTGCGAAGCTCGCCTTGAGTCGTGGCTACTGTCTCGAGCGCCGAGTTATAGGATGCCTCTATGCCGTTGAGCTGCGCACTTGTGTCGGCTTCGGTCTTACTGAGGTCTAGAGAGGCGACTTGAGTGTCTTTCCGCGATACTTCAAGATTGGCTTCGGCCCGTTCCAGATCCGTCCGGCTCTTGATCAGCTCGAGCTCGCTCAGCTCCAGATCTCGTCGAGAGCGGAGACCCTTTTCGTGGAGGGATGAAACCCGATTGAAATTGAGCTCGGATGTCTTGAGATTCTGCTTGGCTGCAGTTACGGCAAGCTTGGCTGCCTCTAGCCGGTCGCCGGCCTGGCTGGTCTTACGATCGGCAGAGCCGACTGCCGCTTTTCTGGATACTGCGAGGTCTTCCAGCTGCTCCTTCAGAGACCTCGCCCGGCTACTGGCCGCCTCCATCTTTGCCAGGTAGGCGTCTCTCTGTTTGCGCATTTGCTCGAGCTGGTTGGGAGCCAGGAATTTTTCGTCTACTTCCTGGAGCTCAACTACCGGATCACCTCCGTTGACCCACTGACCATCTCGTACGAACCAGTGCTTGATTCTTCCGGGGATAGCTGCCTCCAGGTTCATCGGTCTTTGCATGGGATGGAAGATTACGACTTTCCCTCGACCACTGACGGTTTGCTGCCAGGGCACGAAGATCAGACACAGGGTCGTGACGACCACCAGCAGGATAGAGCACAGGGCTACGACCTGCATGCCGTTCGGAATCTGGATCATCTCCAGGGCTTTGCTCTCGAAGGTTCCAATACGATTGCCCCGAATCTCGGATTCGTCGTTTCTCAGCTTCATCGAGTTTTTCATTCTCTAACCCTCTACTCTAAACGGCGAATGAACGCGAATAATGGCAGAAGAGCATCGACATTCGTCCTCTCAGATCAGAGAGAAGCACTTTAGGGGACCCACGTTCGATAATTTCTCCGTCGGACAGAACCATTGCAGTGTCGCATTCCAGGACCGTCTGTATGTCGTGGGAAATGTTGAGTATGGTCCACTGATTGCTTCTGTCGAAGAGATTCTCCATGATGGCGAGCTTTTGCCGCTCGTCTATTCCTGTAAATGCCTCATCGAGGATAAGCAGGTTAGGGCGCTCCACTATTGCCCGGGCGATGAGAATCCGCTGCATCTGTCCTTTGGAGAGGTTCTTTCCTGCGCTGACAAGCTCGGTCTTGAGACCCTCCGGGAATTTTGCTATGTCTCCTTCAAGTTGGGTCATTTGAAGGGCCCACACCAGATCAGTATGCGACACGAAGTCTCTACCGATTGTAATGTTCTCTTCGATGGTTCCCTCAAAGATCTCGTTTGCATCGCTGACAAGCGCTACTTGCTTACGCAGATTCCTGAGGGCGATATCCGACACATCGATATTGTTCAACTTAATCGAACCGTGACTGGGTGTCTGTAGCCTGCAAACAAGAGCTGCCAGGGTCGACTTGCCGCATCCGCTTGCACCTACCAGGGCGACCCTCTCTCCCTGAGCCACCTTGAATGAAAGGTCGGAGAATAGCTTGCTCGAGTCTTTGTAGGCGAAATTCACACCGTCGAAGCTTATCGAGACTCCTGGCGTCTCCCAGTTGATCTCTTCTCCCAGGTGCATCTCTGTCTTGAGGTCGGTTATGTGTCCGACTTTGTGCAAACCAGTCACCAGATCGAAAAATGTTTCAAGGCTGCGGACTAGCTTCTCAGCTGCGGCCATTACGATCACTACTATGATTTCAGCAGCCACAAGCTGACCGAGAGTGAGTTGTCTCTCGATTACCAGAAAGCCTCCGATACCCAGAATGCCCGCACTTGCGAAGGCCTGGAAGACATATGAAGAGACCGCCTGTCGAAAGATAACGTGGAAGTGGTTTCTTCTCGCACTGATGTACCTTACAACCAGAGCATCGGTTTTTCTCATCAAATAGATTGGAATGCTGCACATCTTGAAGCTCGTTTCGCAGCGAGCCAGCTCCTCAAGCCACTCAGCCACATGGTATTTCTCGTTCGACTCCTCGATACTGGTTCTGATACCGCCGCCGCTGAAGCCGAAAATGATCAGAAGCAGTCCGGCACAGATGATCAAGTCGAAAGCCAGGAGTATCGGACTGTAGAATGCCATGACAACAAGCCCGATGATTATTTGCAAAATTGCTGAAGGAACATCGAGCAGAATTTTTGCCCAGGCTTTCTGAACAGTCATCACATCAAAGAATCGGTTTACCAGCTCAGGCATATATTCATCTGACAAGATGGCATGCTCGATTCTGGGGATCTTTCTACCCAGGGTGAGGGCGACTTCGGCGAAGGTCTGTTGCTGAATTTTCTCGACCAGCACCAGTTTCAAAACTCTCAGGAGACCGGTAATCAAGAGTCCGCCAAATAGCAAGAGTGTGAGAACCACCAGAGGTTGAATAAAAATGCCGGCTGCAACGGTGTTCACCAGAGCCTGCGCTGCCAGTGGTACTGCCAGGGAAAGAAGCCCGGTTAGAAACGTGTACGAGACCAGCACCAGAAGGGCATCCGACTGGGAGGATGCCAGCCTGAGAAATCGCGCCATGGGATTCACATCGGTTTCCGAATGCAAGGGATTGCTCTCTGTTGATATTCAATAGTTGATAATATCATATCTACGAAGATTTGAAATAGTATCTTGGCGCAAACCGAAAGGCAGGCTTGCGCCTGCCCCCGGTGTCGTCTCGAATCTGCAAGAAGTTAGAGTGCTTCGCTGACTGTTTCCAGAGGCTCTCCGCCGAAAGGCGCTTCGCCGGGAACGCCCTGGGCCGAGGGTGCTTGCATGTCCGGGCCTTCAGCGCGGCCGTGTCCTCTGCCGCCACCGTGATGACGGTGACCGCCCATCTTGCGACCGGGACCACGGAAGCGGATCTTCTGGCGCTGTTCCGGGGTGAGCATCTCGTTGAAGTCCATCTTGAATGCAAGATTGGTGTTGGAGAGATCCGAGCGCAGGGCATTGATCTTGTCCTGGGTAGCTTCGATGGCTTTGCGATCGATGGAGTCCTTGGTGAGCAGATCCCGGAGCTGTCTCTGGAGCTTCTGGACTTCCAGTTTTTTCGGACCGACTTCGTCCAGGAGTTTGTTCTTCATGGTGTAGACTTTCTCTTTCTGCTCGTCGGTGAGCTCGAGACCGCCACGCATGCCTCCGCGACCGCCGAGGGCTCCGGCTGAAGGCGGGCCGCCGGCGGAGAAGTCCACAGGCAGAGCCGAGATGTTGTCTCCATCAGGGGCGCCCTGGGCCATGGCCGGGGAGAGGCTGAGGGTCAGGCAAGTAATCAAACTAGTAGCAAAACCATTAGCAAAAGCGGCTTTCATCGTATAGATCTCCTCAAAAATTTGCTGTCATCGGCACCAATCGCCGTCGTCTGCATGAGTAAACGAACAGACCGGACAAAAAGTTCAATGGTCCGCAGACATTTAATGAAAAAATCGCGACTTTGCCGCAATTATTGCCCGGCCTGGCAGATTTTTGCATCCTGCACTGCCTTGTCCACTTCTCCCAGGCTGTAATAAGCGACCACCCTGGCTTCGTAAGCATCCTGATTCTTCGGATCTATCTTTATGGCCCTGGTGGCGTCCTTCACGGCGCGGCGGTTATCGCCACAACTAATATTGATCCAGGCTCGCTTGGCGTAAGCCTCGGCGCTTCCGGGATTGAGGCGGATGGCCCGGTTGAGATCCTCCCGGGCTTTTCCATAGAGACCGAGATGATTGTAAGCCCAGGCGCGTTCTATATATTTCTCGAAATCGTCGGGGTTGGCGCTGATTGCCGAGTCGAGATCGTTTATGCCGTCATTGATCACCTGTTCGTTGTAGCGAGCTTGATCGATTTCCTCCGATTCGGCG
The DNA here is from genome assembly GCA_020431945.1 of Cyanobacteria bacterium HKST-UBA02. Next base: position 6,538 of record JAGQHH010000401.1, read on the forward strand.
TCGAGAAGATCGCAGGACTCCGTCACGCTCACCGGCGGCAGAGCCGCTGTCTTCTGGGTCGTGTCTATGCTCAGAGCGATGGCGGTGACGCCGAAGATCATCAAGCCGGTGGCTGTGTAGATCGTCAGAGTGCGGGCCGCTCCCAGGACAGTGATGCTTCTTTTGGCCACCAGGAGGAGAACGGCGGCGGCAAGCGCGATGAGACAGAGCATATAAGCGGGAATACTGGCAAGACCAAAGTGCCAGAGAGCCCCGGCGGCAAAGAGCAGAGAGCAGGCGATGATACCGACGGTGGTGACAGAAAGCGATGCTCTCATGGAGGGCTCCTCGAGTAATCCACGATTCGATTATAGAACCGGGAATCAGCTAATTGGGCGCTTCTAGCCAATCTTTCCCGGGAATTTTATGCTCTCTTTACAACGGGGTATTATCTTGATGGGAGCAGCATTCCGCAGTCAATGAAGAGAGAATCTTCAATTTCGCCGCCCTTGAAGCCGGAGGAGGTGAACAACACGAGGTGCTTCTGAGCTGTCATGAATCCCGACGTCTCGGCGCGTTGTCTCAACTGGTAGATCAATCGCCTGTCCACCGTTTTCTTGGACCATTTGCATTCTGCAATTGTGTTTGTTGCATCAAGATTCTCGGTCACAATATCTATGTCGTAGTCTCTGTGCCAGATTTTTCCCAGTCGTACAGGAACTGGTAGTCCAGCCTCTTCACCAAAAAGGAGCAGATATTGCCGGCAAATCTCCTCGAAGACAGGACCCATGTAAGTGGATAACCTGGGAGAAATTAGCTGATCGAACAGTCGCTCTCCCTGGTTGATATCCAGTAGTGTCTGGTTGGGCTCTACGAGAGAAAACCAGAACTTGAGAAAGTTGTCTTTCACGAAGTAGCGGCCTTTACGGCTCTTTCTCGGCTCATTGAACGGAATTTCGCGTGTGACGATATGCAGCGTCTGCAAATTGCTCACGTATGTAGAGACTGCTCGTGCGTCCAAATTGACCCGGGATGCTAGATCTTTCATGGTCGTGCAACCACTGGCGATGGCCCTTAGAATGCTGAAGTATACGGTTGGATCGCGAAGCTCTGTTTTGAAGAGAAGGTGGGCTTCTTCGGCCAGGTATCGACCCTTATGAAGCATTTTGTCTTTGATATTCTCTGCCAGCGATACCTGCGGATCGAATTGCTCGAGATAGGCGGGAATTCCTCCGAGGATACCGAAGGCCGAAAGCCTTTCCTCTTCGGACCAAGTTGGAAAGAATCTGGATGCTGTCCGGTAATCCATGGGCTCGAGCTCCAGCTGCCCTGTGCGCCGTCCGTATAACGGTGATTTCTCGGCAAGGGTGTAATCGACCATCATGGAAATTGAAGAGCCGCACAGGACCAGCATGAGCTGAGACTTTTTGCCAATTCTGTCCCAGAATCGCTGGATCATGGATGGAATGGATCTCTCAGCAGATACCCAGTACTGAAACTCATCGAGAACCAATACAAGCCTGCTGGTGCCTTCAAGGTTCGCGATGTATTCCAGATAGCTCTCAAGAGTCTTGAAGGTCAATCCCTCCAGCTCTGATCTTCCCAGCTGTTGCGATGTAAGCATTGTGAGCTGGTTGAGGTTGTCCCCAGTCGCTACCTGGGAGGCGGTAAAGTACACGGCTCTCTTGTTCCTGGTGAACTCTACCAGTAACTCCGTTTTGCCGACTCGTCGGCGTCCGTAGAGTATGAACATCTCTGCGGAGCTCGATGCATAGTGCTCATTGAGCAGGGCTAACTCGCCTTCTCGTCCTATGAACCTTTTCATAATCAAATCATACTTTGTCAAGTCGAGATTTGTCAAAGTATGATTTGATTAAATCGTCTTCGTTGGCTAGAAAACGAGCTTGAAAGGCACTCGCTCAGTGAGGCTCTGAAGATCCGATTCCGGTAGAGCCGGGCAATTCCTGACAGTTACTTCGCCGAGCTTATCGAGCTGAGCAAGGCTTTCGATCAATGCCGGATCGGCTCCGGTGCCGCTGAGATCGAGGATCTGCAGCCCGGGGATGGAAACCAGGTCTTTCATGGCTGTCGGGCTCAATTGCGGATTGTCCGCCAGATAGAGCCTCTCGACATTCTCCATGGAGCTCAGAAGGGCGAGGACCGAAGCGAGATCGCTGTCGGCTAGATTGCATCCGGAAAGATTCAGGGAAGTGACGGAACGACCTCCGATAGCCCCGAGGCGTTTTTCCAGATCGGCTGCTTGAAAGGCGGTGCCGCTGAGATCGATACTGGTGTCACCGGTGGCGGCGGGCTCTTCAATGACTATCTTCCGATCCTTTATCTGTCTGGTCTTGCTGTGTTCGGGCAGGACGAGGAAGCTCAGGGCGAGAAGGAGGATGGTGGTGATGATCGTCGGCACTATGATCGCTGCCGGTCCCGTGCCCTTATGGGGCTCGCTACCACCCGGCTGCAACTGTTTGCGGTCCTGACCATAGTTCGGATTGACCTCATGGAGGATCTCGAGAAGCTCCCGGGCGACGGAGTCCATATCGATACTCTCATCATTATTAAGGCATCGTTCGATCAGCCTCTGGAGCCTCTGTCTGACATCGTCGGCCGGTGCCTTGATATATTCGCTTGCTAGAAAGAGAACTTCATTGATCAGGGTACCGGCTGCTCTGATGTCGCTGCGGCTGTCCGACGCCGTTTGCCCCTGGATGCCCGCCAGCCCGAAGTCGATGACTTTGGCGGCTTTCTCGCCGTCCTCGTCCACGATCATCACATTGCTCGAATTCAGATTGCCGTGGACGATATCGTTTTCGTGGGCGTAGGCCAGGGCATCGCAAACATCGACCAGCAGAGCTACACGCACGTCGCCTTCCAGGAAAGGAGTCTCTCTGAGAAGCTCGCGCAGGGCCATGCCGTCGAGAAATTCCAGCACCATATATGGTTTGCCTGATTTCGTCTGCCCGAAATCCAGCACCGAGGCTATGCCGTCATGACGCAGGACTGATACAGCCTCGGCTTCTTTCTGGAAAGCCAGGACTTGCTTCTCGTCGAGATCCGGGATGTTGAAGGTCTTGATGGCGACAATCTCTTCGCTGGATCTATCTCTGGCTTTATAGACCAGACTGCTGCCCCCGTGACCGAGGGCGCTGAGAATCTCATAGCGCTGGGCTATGCCGCTGGCACTGTCGCCGGTATCGATAGAAGGAGGCTCGTGACCCTGATCCTGAATTGCTCTCGTTCCTGTCCTGCGATTACGGCTGGCTGTCCATGACGAAACGCGACAGGGTCCGCACACCAAAAGCGGTGCCACCCTTGTTGATTTCGTCTTTGTTCTTCTCCGACCAGGCTACCCCGGCGATGTCCAGGTGTGCCCAGGGGACGGAATCGACGAATTCCTTGAGGAACATACCGGCGCAGGAGCTTCCTGCCTCGCCTCGGGAGCCGGCGTTTTTCAAGTCGGCGATATCGCTTTTCAGAGCTTGCTTGTAGTCGTCGAAGAGGGGCATCTGCCAGAATCTCTCCCCGGAAGCCTCGCCGGCTTGCATGACTCTGTCGATGAGCTTCTGATCGGTTCCCATGATACCGGCGGCGACACGACCGAGAGCGGCAACAATCGCGCCTGTCAGAGTAGCGATGTCGATGATCTCGTCGACACCCTGTTGCTGGGCATAGGTGAGGGCATCGGCGAGAATCAGACGCCCTTCGGCGTCGGTGTTGTTGACCTCGATTGTCTTGCCGTTCATGGATTTGAGCACATCGCCCGGATGCATGGCTTTTCCGGAAGGCATATTCTCGGTGGCGGCCACCACGGCAAGCACCGAGACTTTCGGCTTCAGGGCAGCGATTGCTTTCATGGCGCCGATCACCGCTGCAGCGCCGGACATATCGTATTTCATGCGCTCCATGCTGGCAGCCGGCTTGAGGGAAAGACCGCCGGAGTCGAAAGTGATGCCTTTGCCCACCAGACCGACGGTCTTTTTCGAGCGACCGGCGCTGTATTTGAGGACGATGAGCCGGGCCGGCTCGTCGGCACCCCGGGCGACACCAAGAAATGATCCCATGCCGAGCTTCTTGATTTCGGTCTCATCGAGGATCTTGGCGGTTAAGCCGCTTTGCTTCGCCATGCTCTCCGCTTCCCGGGCAAGCCGGGTGGGAGTCATATAAGCCGGGGGCTCAGCCACCAGGCAGCGGGCGAAATTAGTCGCTTCTCCCACCGCCAGACCGCGCCGCACTGCCTCGGCGAAGTCCTTTTCGTTGAGAGTCAGTCCGGCCACTCTGACTTTGCTTTCTGCAGCTGCTTTCTTTTTGCGGGTGCTCCCGGACGCTCCGTTATTGCTTTTCTCCGAGACGGTCTTATATTTGTCGAAGTCGAAGGCGCCCATGATCATGCCTTCCACCAGGGCTTGCAGATGGCTCATCTGGCTGTCCCGGTCGCTGCCGGCCTTGCTTCTGGTTTTCTTTCCTTTGCCGGTGGCGCCGCCGCCGGTCCTGAGAACCACGGTGACAGTGGTGGCTTTCTTGAGAAGATCGAGCTTCCTGGCTATATTGGCGCCGAATTTGCGGCTGGTCTCGGTGGGCGAGCCCCCGACCGGCAGCCCGAAAACCAGGAATCGTCTGGCTGGATGAGTGCCGAAAGTGGGAAAAGAGCGCGATTCATAGCCGTTTCCCTTGAAGCCTTCTTCAGTAAGAAAGCTCTTGAGGTTGGCGGAAAGTTCTTTGTCTACTTTGCTATCCAGCTCATGGAGCACTTTCTGGGGCTCTTCGCCTTTAAAAACTCCAAGGATAAGCACATCTGTGTCAATCGCAGCGAATGACGTTTTGCAGGTCTCGAATTTCATTGTTTTGCCTAAGGTTTGTAAGTATCGATAATCCTGGTGACAATTCTATCGATAACTTTCGGATCGGCCTGCCTCCGGCAGTAGGCAAGATAGGCCTCCATCCATCGTCTGAGCTCCAGAAGCACCGCTGATACCGGGGCTCCGGACTGCTTGACCTGACTGAGATTAACTGAGACACGCCCTTCATGATCCACCTGGAAGCGGCTGGAGGCGGCGGAGTCTCCATGGACATAGTGGAGGCTGGCCTCGAGGATGGCTTTGTTGTCGTCTTTGCCGATCACTTCTTGTATCTCGGCGGCGATCTTCTGGAAAACAGTCAGAGGACGGAAAAGGCTCGCCTTCTGTACGGTGACCAGGTTATTGCTCATCAGCACATCCACGGCTTTGAGAATCTTGTGACAGGGCCAGCGGTCGAACTGTCTGACCACCTCATCCAGGGTGGAGAGTCCGTCAACGCACTTGACCAGCTCGACGATCTGCCGCCGGTCCGTCTCGCTCACCACAGTGTCGTCGAGATAGCGCAGGGTGCCTTCCTGGGCACTTCGCCAGAGCACATCGAAGTTCCATACCCGCTCCAGGACCGTGTTGCGTCCGGCAGGCAGGCTTGTGAGAATCTGATTGAGCTGATCTTGATAGAGTGCCGAGTCCAGCATCATCTTGTCCAGGGACGACTCCAGGACACATTCCTCGTCGAGCTCCGGAGAAGTGGCTTTGTCCTTGAAGACGAAAATCCCTTCGGTCCAGGTGACGAGGAATTCCGAAACAGCATCGAAGCCTACGAGCCTGTTCATCCTGGCCATGGTGGCTTTGCCGTCGCTGAAGGAAACCACGAATGTCTTGTCGCGGTTCTCCACCGTCAGAATGCCGGTTTTCTTGGCGGTCGCCAGGGACTGCAGGAGGCCGGCGGTGTCGATGGCTCCCAGGCTGCCGATCATGCTGTCCCGCATGGAGTCGACATTGACCGAGCGCCCTTCTTTCTGGCCTCCCTTGCCCCGGTCGGCGTTATAGCCGCCGTAGAGATACTGGTCATCGAGCAATATCTCGAGCTCTCTTGTATTCAGATAGCCCGCTCGAACCGCCAGAAGACCCAGATAAGTCTTCTGGGACTTGCCCCAGCCTTCCTCCTGCTGCAATTCCAGAAGCTCCTGGAGCTGGGATTCGTTGATGATGTCGGCGGCGACCAGATAGCGACCGAGACGGAAGCGCTTGCGGTTGTGATAGCAATTGCTGAGAAACTGGATGCGGGCGAATATAGGATAGATGAAGCGCTGGGACTCGAGCTCCTGGAGCATTCGCAGGGACTCGTCGGCGGGCAGCTGGCTGCGGGCTTCCAGACCGCGCACGATGGACTCCACCGAGGAATAGTCGTCCACCAGTTGCAGGACCCAGTTTTGCGGGGCAGGCAGAGTGAAGTCGTCTTTCACGCCTTTGCCGGCCTCAGTGAGAACCGGGATGGAATTGTAGAGTATATGGGTGGCCAGGGTGCTGCCTCCGCCCCTGAGCCGTCGCCGGTCTATCCCGGACACCGTGGCGCAGACATAGTCGGCGAGCAGGGGATGGCGAGCGAAAATACCGAAAGGGCTGTCATAGACATTCAGAGTGAGACCGCCGGAGGTGTTGTCCTTGGTCAGGGTAATGGCCCCGTCCGGTTTGACGAAAAGCAGGACCCCGCTTGGTCTGAGCAGTCTCTTTGCATACTGGGCGAATTTCACCAGGGCTTCCATGGGAAGCGAAAAGCCGGTCTGCATCAGGTCGATGATCAGACCGTCTATGCTCTTTCCCGAGTCCACCAGCCGATCGAGCTGAGCGAAAAGATTCTCACGATACGAATAGGTGAGAAAAGTCTGAGAAGTACCGTAATAGTCCTTCTCGCTGATATTGAATTCCTGGTCTGTCTCGAGTTTGCGCCCGGGCAGATTCGAACTCGTCTGAGTCACTTCCTGGACCCTTGAAAAAATAGACTCTACGGGGATTCTATAGAGACAATATGCCCATTTTAACGCTTTATCTGGGGGTGGCCGGGCTCGGCTCGGCGGTCTGGGCGGGAGGCGGAGGCGGAGCCTCGCCCACGGTGGATCCGTTAAGCTGCTGAGCGAGCGGATCGCTGGGAGCGATGAAGATCCCCTTGATCATCCACTGATTTTTCGATTTGCCCGTGTCGAAGATAAGATCGGTTTTCTTATAGGTCACCAGCCGGTAGCGAGGTCCTCCGGTAGGAGGAGTGGCCATGGCAACCAGCTTATAAGGCTTGTCGTTTCGGGATGCGGCACCGACCAGACCGACATATTTCGGAATACTGATCAGCCCGGGATCGTCCAGCCAGGCTTTAGCCATATCGACTCGCCCGTTCCGGACACATTGCACGAAGTAAGCAATCATCGGCAGGGGACCGCTGGTGGCCTGACCGCCGTCCGCCAGCACATATTTGCTTCCTGCCAGCTTGAGGACGATTTGATAAGCGGATGATTTGGGCTTCGGAAGGTTCTTGCCAGCTTTCTCATCGGCGGTGGCCACCGATAGGATCAGGTTACTGCCGGAGAAAGAGGCACGCCCGGAGACATTCTCCAGGAGATACTGGGGGATCTGGGCAAACGGCTCGGCGGTGGCTACCCAGCTTCCGTTATATGGCTTGAAGGCTTTCACCCAGACCAGACCGGTGATCCTGTCGTTGCCCGTAATCACCATGAATCGAGGTCCCTGGACCTTGATCACTTTCTTCCTCCGTCCCACCCCCTGGGTGGTGGTGGTCACCGAGGAGACGATCCGGGCTTCGCCGATATTGATTGAATCAGGATAATCGATCATGTCGATATGCGGTGCCGATTCGGCGGAGGCATAGCCTGACTGGATAAAGAGGACCCGATTCTCGGCTATATTGGGAAAGATCCAGAGCCGTGTGCCGCCGGCATCGATCACTCTCACATTGAGGTCTTTGAGAGAGGGATTCTGGGCAATAGC
>JAGQHH010000402.1 GCA_020431945.1 Cyanobacteria bacterium HKST-UBA02
CCATTATAGTGCCAAGCTGTACACTTCCATAGTAGCGAGCATCTACCGATGCGAGCATGCTATTTCATCTTGCCTTACGCGGCCTTCGGTGCAAGAAAGCCGTCGTATCTCTCAACTTACCATACGACTACGTGTACAGACTTTGCCGGCTTCTCTCTGCTCCTGTATTACAAGTCCTGTGGAGCACCCTGCCAATCCCGTGCATAGCCCGTCATTATTCGGTTTCGAGGGTCTGTCTCTCCACAGTCCATACAGTCACAAATACTCAAAGGTGCGCAAGCGCTCTATTCATGCTGTAATACAGCTCCGGCGGCCCTCGGCTGCCCGGTGAGGTCAAATACCGAATTCGCTTGATAGACCTGCGTATACAGTGACTACCCCTATACCAGCCATGAGGGCCGGCCTGTACGTCTGCAAAGAAACAAACACTTCCCGCAAATATCACCAGCAAGTGGTCCAGGCTCTTCTCCGGGGCCGACAGCTTGCACGCTAAATGCGAGAAAAGTTGCACGCTATCTGCGACACTTATTTCGATCAGCGAAAATTCATCTGCAATCCCCGATGAATAGCTGGATTTAGCTGTTGTCAAGAGGATATGATTGTTAGCGTCGGGGATTATATTCTCGTTCCCGCGTTTCGCCCGAAAGGAAGCAAGGACGCTCTTCCCGGAAGGCTTCCCCGACACCTCTTTGATACCACCTGCGATGTCACAGGCAGTATAGCAGACCGGATCTCGCCCGCCAACACCCCCGGCCTCTCCCCCCTGCCGGAGTTGGCCCGACCTGAGCCCGGATATATAAATATCGCCGAGGAATACCGGAGCGAGCACCGCGAGCGAGGATATGCCGCAGGCGTACCCTAAACCCTCCAGGCCAGTGCTTGACCCCGGAGCTAGACTTGCCTCGGGTGACGGCGGCTCTTCTCCGGAGTCACTGCCGTCTGTTGTCCGCCGTCGCCCTAACTCCTCCTCAGCGTAGGGAGTCAAGCACTCTTCCAGAGTCAGAGCGAGATCGGGGGAGGCGGAGCGGTGGAGGGTCGGGGTGGGGGGTCGGGACCACCCGCAAAGCGAGCCACCATCTGAGTCCTCTTGAGTCTCACCCTCACCAGGAGGTTTTAAAAGTGTTTTTTTGGAAGCTGCCTCCGGAAGCAAGCAGACCCCCCCCGGCCCCCCAGGATCTAGATCGCTTCCCCACTTTGACAACCAGGGTGGATATATCCGGTAGATATCCGAATGCTTCCTTACCGTCTTCCGGTCGCATCCGGAGGCCAGCGCAAGCCCCTTTATACTCAGCTTCTTTCCTTCTCTCTGAAGCATCTGTACCGCTTCTCTAATCTTTGCTCGAGCTTCTCTTTCTCTTTTCTGATTGGCTAACTCGAGGTCCTCCGGTCTCCACAGATGCCTGGTCGTCTTCGAAAGGCCGATCATGGCCTCTGCCGACCGCTCTGTTATGGCGTAGGGGGTTCTCTCAAAGTCAGGCTGGTGATCGCCAGGCCGCCACTCACACGCCCGCCTTATATGCCCTTCTAGCAGCCTCCAGGAGCCGCTGTTTACATGCCGGCAATGGCCGTTGTGATTCTCATTAAGCCATTCACGCAGAAAATCCTCCCGGCGCTGGTCGTTCTCTCTGCCTGGCATTCTCGCTATGCCGCGATCGGGATCTCCGTACCATAGCAGGTGCTCGATCGCGTAAATGGCCTCATGCCTCTGGCCCTTCGCCTGCAAGCCGTTATCCAGATAGTAACGGGCTTTTTCTATTCGCTCCTGATCCCTTCCGTTACTCCAGAGCCGCTCGAAACCCTCTATATCTATGGCTTCTCTATGCTCCGGAGCAGTGCCGGCGCCGGCACTGCGGCCTGCTCGTATCTGGCTTTCTATGCGACTTTTTGCCAGCCCCCAGGAGCAGGCGTTACTTTCCAGGTCAGTAAGGAACGAGGCTAGCGCCTCGCTTTCGTTTATCTCTTCTCTTCTGCAAATTACTTGACCCTGGTCATCCAGCCAGGCAAAGCCTGGCTGTAACGGCAGTCTCAGGGCACAGCCGCTGGGAAAGACTTCAAGCTGCCCGCCCTTGATCTCGTAGCCTATGAGCTTCAGCCAGGTCCTCAATGTCTGGCTGACTTCCTGAGAGTCCGCCCAGTCATCGAAGAAAAGATACAGGTGCCATCCCCCTGAATCACTGGATTGATAAGGGGTTACGGTCAGTCCAATAGCTTCCAGCTTGCCCGCCAGCTCCACGAGCTCGGCCCGGTCGTGGTACCTGCTCCCCTGGTCGACGTCCAGGACCGCGAATCTCGTAAGCTCTCCGAAATAGCACCCTCGAAAAAGCCCCCGCCCGTTATCTGACACCACGCCCAGGAGCTGGTGGTCTCTCAACTGGCTATTAGACTTCCGCCAGTTCTTCTCCCCCAGACCCTTCCAGATGAATGCCTGTCTATGCGGATATATCGAAAGGAAATACTTCGCCACTGACTCCGGTGCCAGCGACTGAAAATAAGTTTTTCTTCCTGCTCTTTCTCTTGGCCGCTCTACCGGCTCCAAGACTGCTGTAGTAACCGTTTCCCTTCGCCCCTTCTTCTTTCAGGCGAGCTTGACGAACGGAATCCAGTCCTCTATTCTTTGAGCAGTTTCAAAAACGCGCGGCCAAACGAGTTGTTGAAACACTCACTGAATCTAGAACCCAAATCCGGTCAGGATTTACATGAGTCATCAGTTAGTGCTGATGATTTCTTGTTTTCAGGCTTATCCCTCCAAGCTCGAAATATGTGCCGGATATCCATCAGATACCACCGAATGTAGTACCGGCCCGAATAATATAGTTGAAAACTGAAAAGATCGCTACTGCCCGAAAAACCAGCTACAGAAGCGACGCCATGCAGCGGATTTATGTTGCGAGTCGGTTAAGAGCTTGATTTCTTTTTCTCGTTCGCCAAGCAAAGCTCGAAGCTCACCATTCTCTTGGCTAAGTCTTTCGACTCTGTTTAAGAGTTCCATTTGCCAGGCCAAGTCAATGGATGGCTGAGACTGTGAGGCTGAGCCTGACGGCTCAGCCTTTTCGTCCTGGGCTGAGCCCCCTGGCTGAGCCTGATCTGAATTGGCTAAGCCTTGGTCATGTTCAAGAGGACTAGAATCAGGGGTACTAAATGGCTCTTGTTTAGATTCGTCCTCAAGGGTCACATGGAGGACTTCGGGAACATTGGATAGATCGACCATCCAGACTTCGCCGTACTTACCAGGAACCTTTTTGGCATTGAGTTTTCCACGAGTGATTCGCTTCTGGACAGCATTCTTTGATATGCCAAGTTTCTCTGCGGCTTCGTCGATTGTGCAGAAGGTGGCTAAGCCATCAGATTGAGTCTGATTGCCAACGGCTGAGCCTGCGGGCTGAGCCTGTTCAAGACTGGCTAAGCCTTTGTCATAGAGGTCATCGAGTCCTTCGACATCGATTGGGCTTGTATTGTTGAGGTCGCGGGCGGTGTCAGTCATGGGGAAGAGTATAGGGCGGGAAAGGTGCTTTTGACGACCCCCCAGGAGGCTCGAAAACCCCAGGAGTGGACTAGATCGGGCTTCTGGGATCTCCCGGTAGCCAAGCGCGTCCGATAAGATTCGATATGTTTCACGCATACAATAGACATCCCGAAAGCTTTGAGCCCCAAAGATTTACGGGATCTTATTTATTGCGGCTGATAAAGTGGTGGTTTTACCAGTGGTGACTTTTCTATACCCTTTCCTATATTGGGGCACCCTTTGAGCGCTGATTTCAATGCCTAAGCCCCCCTGGCCGTTCGCTGCTGCGATGGCCCAAAAGATAGCCCCGGTAGATCCGTTCTGGTCTTCAAATGATCGAGAACTATATCGGCTATCCCCTCCGCTCCTGAAGCGGCTGGAATTCTGACATCAAGAACGGTCTCTTTCTCATCGCTCCAGGCACCATTGGACGCCCGGCCCCATGCTTCTATGTGAATATCGGAGGGGAAGACCATGATTGAAAAGAAAATCGACTTACGCTCTAGATCTAGCCAAGATTTAGCTTTTGCCAGAATCTCCATCGGCGTCCGCTCTTTCTGTTTCTCTCGCGGTGGTGCTTCACCTACTGGATTTCCGATGTCCAAAGCCTTTTGCAGCGCCTGAACAAGCTCTGATCGATTTCTGTAGTCGATTTGTTGAATCGGCTCCATAGCGAAATGTCCTTGATTAGTCTTGGTCGAAGTAGGCAAGAGTGCCTTGTCTGCTAGTACAAGCAGAGACAACCAACAAACCGACTTCTCTTTTTTCGCATTCGTCATCTTATGACCGTAACCTTCAACTTCACGCCTAGCTCTTGTGCATGTTTTCCTAATTTCTCAAACGCTTTCATTTGTTCCACTGTCATACTACCGTTTGGAATTCCGATGTGTAATACCTTTTGCTCAATTTCTCCCGGGTTGATTTGGCGCCCAGCCCACATTTTTCTTTGTCCATTCCATTGGCTCAGCTTCTCCAAATAACCATCCAGTTTTCTAAAAACAGCATCAGCACTCTGGTAAGAAGTCCCTTCTAGATCAATAGATTTGAAACTGGTGAAGATTCCATCCTGAAAAATTCCATCATCAACTCGTGGGAAATTCCGGGCCAGTATGCCACTTGAGCCCATCTCTCCCTCAGCTTCAAAGCCTCGGGTGCTCCATCCTTTTTCCCAAATGGAAGTCGTTACGTCATCGGTTGGTAAAACCATCTCAATCCCTGATTCTTCAGGGAAGTGAAGCGGTTTACCGTCTTTCGCGATAGGTACCTCTTCCTTCGGAATTTTAGTCAACCCTCTTGCTGCTAGTTGTTCTTCAGAAGCACCAGCCAGGGTGCTTTCTTCGACACCCATTACATTAGCAGCTTCCTTGCTGTTCAGCATCCGCTTTCCCATCAAGAAAAAGCCAGCCGCCGCCATGGCGGAGCCGGTCACGTCGCCTCGCTCGCCTGGCTCCATCTGCATTCGATCTGCGGACCAATGAGCCAGGCGATCATATGCAGTTTTGGCGGCATCGGCGGTATCAGCAGGCAGGTCATTTACTCCATGCTCGCCATAGTATTCACCAGCATTCTTGATTGCCTGCCGCCCACCTTCAGCTATCGTATGATTGGCTTCAGCAAAGCCCCTGGGCGTCAAGCCACGA
>JAGQHH010000403.1 GCA_020431945.1 Cyanobacteria bacterium HKST-UBA02
TGACCACCGAGCCGGTGGCGTGCTCCAGGCACCACAGGAAGCCGTCGGGATCGAGGAGCAATCCCTGGGTACCATGCCCGGGACCGCCGATAAGGACTTCGGCATCGCCGGCCTTGTCAATCTTGAATATCCCGCCGGTGTTGGAGGGGAAGTTCGAGACATAGACCTCTTCCCGGGGACCGATAGCCAGATCGGAGAGGAAAGTGCCGCCTCCGGTCTTATTGCCGTCGAGCTGAGCGAGTATCCGCCCGGATTTGTTGGGGTCTATCTTATAGACGATTCCCTGGATGGTGGCTACATAGAGCACCCCTTTGCGATCGAAACGCAAACCGGAGATCGTGCTGTTGCCCCGAATTCTTGCATATTCGGTGGGCTGGCCCGAATTGTCGACGAACCAGACACTGCCATCCACGGAGAAATAGATCCCGCCAGGTCCGGCGGTCATCCTGGAAAAGCGGTTCGAAAAGGTCGAGTTGAGCTGGGAGAGGACCTTCACCGCATATCCCCGGGGGGCGTCGGGCAGGTCGATTACAGCCTGAGCCTTCTTGGCTTCCTTGCCGCCTTCTTTCTCCTCTACCTTTGTATCGAAAGACTCGTCGTCCTCGGCAATCTCGGCGGTGGTTATATCGATATGAAGTATGAGATGCAGCGGTATGAGAATGCGACGGATATGGATCTGACCATCCGATTCATGGGAGTAAGATTCGACATCTATATGGTCATGGTCCACCGAGAGGACTCGGCCGGTTACGGTATTGTGGCAGCCCATCCCGTACCAGATTTGAATCTTCTGCCGGTTTTCGACGAACCCTTGAAGCCGCGTCCTGAAGCTCATACTTTCTTGCTATCCTCTCAACTCTCTTCTTCTAAATTATCATCACTGACCCATTCGGTAGGCTCTACTACCAGGCCGTGGTTCCAGAACTGCTCGAGTTTATAAAAGTCACGCTCCTTGCTCTGCAGGATATGGACTATAACATCCCCGAAGTCCATGACGACCCAGCGGGCCTCTGATAATCCGACAATCGACTTGGCCTTCCGCCCGTGCGGCCCCAGACGGTCCTCGATTTCCTGGACTATCGCCTTGACTTGTGCTTTCGATTCTCCTCCGGTGAAGACGAAGTAGTCTGCCAGCAGCGTCACTTCCCTGACATCCAGGACCACCGTCGCATTAGCTTTCTTCGTCTCGGCTCCGCGGGCTGCGATGAAGGCGAGGTCGCGCGATTGCACTAAAGAAGAGGTGGCGGATTTTCGTCCCAAGTGAGTCCTACTCTCTGTGATCAGTATTATAGTTGTTCCCATTTTCGCATCCAATTCACGCCGGGCAAGCAAGTTTTTGACCTGCTCGAGAGAGTCGAGATCGGCGGATTTGTTTATCAAGAGCCACTTTTTATGGTTTCGCTCTTGTCTCGAGCCAATAGGTGCTGTATCCTTGCCGGTTACGTGGTTTTGGAAGACCACAACCATTAACTCAATCGTGAGGGACAGGAGGAATCTCTGTGAACAAAGCAGAACTAGCTGCTGAAATAGCTAACCGCACCAACAACACCAAGAAATCCGTCGAAGAGATGCTTCAAGCTTTGACCGAAGTCGTTGTCGAGACCGTCGCCAAGGGCGATCGCGTAACTCTGGTTGGATTCGGTACTTTCGAGCGTCGCCAGCGCAATGCTCGTGAAACCAACAACCCGCAAAAGCCTGGTGAAAAGATCAAGGTGCCCGCCAAGCGCGTACCCGCTTTCTCGCCTGGTAAAGAATTCAAAGACAGAGTCAATTCCTGAGAATCGACTGTCTGGAAAATTGAGAAGAGGACCATTCGGTCCTCTTCTTTTTGCTATCTAGCTTATTCGGAATCCGAGTCTTCCTCGTCCCCGGACCCGGGAAGAGGAGCACCGTGGGACTCGTCCTCTTCGATATCAGTCATCACATCCGACTCTATCTGCTCCTTGGCTTCTTTCCCCGGGCTCACCGTCACCGGCTTCTCCTGGGTATCGGCTCCGGGAACCACTTTCCCTTCCACGGTCAGAAGCTTCTCGGCTTCACCCTGAGCCTGCCTGGCATCATCGGATTTGCCCATCTTGTCAAGGACGAGAGAGACCAGGAGCTGTGCCCTCGGATCCCTGGGGCTCGCACCTGCAGCTTCTCTGGCTTTGGCAAGGGCAAGGTCGAGCTTGCCGTTCCGGGCCAGGAGATTGACCAGCTTCACCGAAGCGGGGGTATAGCCCGGTCTGATGCGAAGGCAGCGTGAATAGCTGTCACGAGCCAGACTGAAGTCGCCCTGGGCCTCGGCCGCCTGGCCGAGCTCATAATGGACCATGGACTCGATGGTGGAAGGATTGCCCGACTTCTGATAGCCCTTGTTGTCCGAGAATTTGCGCCAGGACTCCTCGAGCCTGGTTATGGCAAGGGCGTTTTGACCCGCCAGTCGAGCATTGATGCCGGCATCGTAGAGATCGTAAGCCTGGTCGAGACTGGCATAGGCCGCCTCACGCTTGGCTTTGGCCGCCAGCTCTTCCGGACTGGGTTTGTGGACCACGGGCTTTTTGGCAGCCTTATGCCGGGATGACCGCGAGCGGCTTCGACTGCTCTTTGATCTGCGAGATCTGCTGGATCTTCCAGATTTCTTAGAGCTCGATTTTTTTGAGCCGGATTTTTTAGAGCTCGATTTTTTAGAGCTCGATTTTTTTGAGCCGGAAGACTTTTTCTTGCTGGTCCTGGCCAGGGCAGCCGAGCCGTAGCCGAATCCCGAGCCTGATCCGGACCCGCCTGCAGGCAGGAAGGAAAGACCAGGCTCCAGGAGCGACAGGGCTGCGATCAGGGCAAAGAGAGTTCGAAGCCGGCGGACTGGCGCCGCCGGCCGGGAAACGGGCGAGTTAGCTGGACTTGACCGGGTTTCTCTGTTCACACTCTTCCCGTTCTTTGTCGGTGACTTCTTTCATAGTCAAGTTAACACGATTACGCTCATCGATCTCGCGTACTTTAACAATTACTCGATCACCGACCGAGACCACATCTTCCACCTTGTTCACCCTGCGGTTCTCGAGCTGGGAAATATGGACCATGCCCTCTTTACCGGGCAGGACCTCGACGAAACAGCCCACCGGAATGATCCGGGTAACCCGACCGGCATAGACCTCACCGGGCTCGATACGCTTGACCAGACGCTCGATCATGCGTTTGGCTTCTTCGCCGCCGTGCCCTTCGACACTGCCGATGACCACGGTGCCGTCGTCCTCGATGTCGATGCTGGCACCGGTCTCTTCGATGATCCGGCGAATCATCTTGCCGCCGGGGCCGATGACCGTACCGATATCTTCCGGATCGATCTTCATGGTGATCAGGCGCGGTGCCCAGCGAGACAGCTCCTCACGAGGCTTGTCGATGACCTTCTCCATGCATTCGATGATATGGACTCTGCCGCGGCGAGCTTGCTCGAGAGCGACTCTCATGATCTCGATAGAGATACCCTGTACCTTGATATCCATCTGCAGGGCGGAAATGCCGTTTTTGGTGCCGGTCACTTTGAAATCCATGTCACCGAGGAAATCCTCGAGACCCTGGATGTCCGAGAGAATGGCGAAACGCTCGTCCTCCAGAATCAGACCCATGGCGATGCCGCCTACCATATCGAGCAGGGGAACGCCGGCATCCATCAGAGAGAGACAGGAACCGCAGGTCGAAGCCATGGATGTGGAGCCGTTGGATTCCAGGACCTCCGAGACCACCCGCAGGGTGTAAGGAAAGTCCTCATGACGGGGGAGCACAGGAATGATCGCCCGCTCCGCCAGAGCGCCGTGACCGATCTCGCGGCGACCGGGCCCCCGCATCGGTTTCACCTCTCCCACCGAAAAACCGGGGAAGTTGTAATGGTGCATATAGCGCTTTTCGGTCTGGGGGTCGATGGTGTCCAGGCGCTGTGCATCACCGGCGATACCAAGAGTGGCTACCGAGAGAGCCTGGGTTGTGCCCCGGGTGAAAAGACCGGAACCGTGGGCGCGGGGCAGGATACCCACCTCGACGGTAATCGGGCGGATTTCATCGCACTTTCTGCCGTCTGCCCGGAGACCGGTGTCGAGCACCTGGGCCCGCATCAACTCGGCTTCGTAAGGCTCCATATAACCTTTCAGGGCGCCTTCGCTCCAGCTTCTGAGCTCGTTCTCTTCCGGGAGCTCATTGACCGCTTCGACAACTGCCTGAAAGGCCTCGTCGAGAAGATTGGCTCGGACAGTCTTGTCGGTGACGCGGTTCATGGAAGCTTTGAGCTTCTCGGTGGCTTTCTCTTTGAAGATTGCTTTCAGCTCGGCATTCTTCTCTTCGCCGACGAATTCTCTTCTCTGGACGCCCAGGGAAGCGACGAACTCGTTCTGAAGCTCCACTTGTTTGCGGACATGCTTGTGACCGTAGTCGATGGCATTGAGCACGTCCCGCTCGGATACCAGTGAGCAGCCGGCTTCCACCATCATGATCGACTCGGCGGTACCGGCTACGACGATGTCAATATCGGATTCCTCGATTTCGGCGTAGGTGGGGTTGGCAATGAACTTGCCTCCGACCCGACCGACACGCACAGCTCCGATGGGACCCAGGAAGGGAAGCCCGGCAAGCATGATCGACACCGAAGCGCCAAGCATGGCGAGGGTATCGGTAGGATTCTCCTGGTCGGCGCTCATGGCTGTGGCGACGACCTGGACATCCTGACGGTAGCTCTTGGGGAAGAGGGGGCGGATCGGGCGATCGATCAGACGGCTGGTGAGAATAGCCTTGTCCGAGGCGCGACCTTCCCGGCGCAGGAAGCTTCCGGGCACGCGGCCTACAGCATAGAGCTTCTCTTCATAGTCCACCAGGAGCGGGAAATAGTCGATTCCTTCGCGAACGTTGCGGGACTCGGTGCAGGTAACCAGGAGCATGGTGTCGCCGCAGCGGATCTCGCAGGCTCCGGAGGCCTGTTTGGCCATCCTGCCGGTACGGATCGATACGGTTTTGCCGTCGATCTCGAGCTCTACACACTTGGTTTTCTCATCGCTAATGCTGAGCACTTCTTTTTTCCTCTTCTTTTCTCATAAGTACGAAAGCTCTCATCAAGAAAAATCGACGACTACCCACAACAGAGGGTATCGCCAATTTTTTCGTAAAAAAACAGGTTAATGAAAGCAAACGGCGAGCCTGGGCTCGCCGGAATATTGATTACCGTCTCAATCCTAGTTTTTCGATCAGGCTGCGATACCGCTCCGGGCTTCTGCTGTTCAGATATTTCAGGAGCCGTCTGCGCTTACCTACCATCATCAGGAGTCCACGGCGACTTTGAAAGTCTTTCTTGTTGGTGCGCAGGTGGTCCGTAAGCTGGGTGATGCGCTCGGTGAGCATCGCAACCTGCACTTCGGGAGAGCCGG
>JAGQHH010000404.1 GCA_020431945.1 Cyanobacteria bacterium HKST-UBA02
CAGACCACCGGTGACGGCGGCGCCGATATGCTCCAGGGGCTTGGTCCGGAATCGCGATTGCATCGTGGTCCTGATCCTGTTCAGGTCTTCGTCGCTAATCGAGGAAGCCGGTTTGAGGGGCTCGAAGCACTGAGCGTAGACATTGTCATAGCTTTCTCCGACACCGTGAGAGAAGCCACGCTCGGTGAGGCTGTAGGACTCCTCTTTGAGCATGAGCTGCCAGGCTGTATGGTTGATTTCTTTGAGGAGGATATCGAGAGTAGCGTCACGAACGTGTCTGGGGCACTGCCTGAGAACTTCCGGCGCGAGCTGGTCTCGTTTGATCGAGAGGCTTTTTATGAGCTCGATGAGCATGATCGCCGAGAGCGGTGAGCCGGTCCAGATAATTCTTGCCGGGGGAGGAGTTTCCGCCAGGATATAGAGCTCCTCCAGGAGCTTCTCGGCACGCCTTGTGTTCTCCTGGCTGGTTAGTCTCTGGATCCATGCCTGGGCAGCATCGTTGAGCGCCAGGTTCTCGGGCTTGAGGGCGCGTCTTTCAAACAATCTTGTAAGCCATTCGAACATGATTGGTAAATATACCCGTTTTTTGAAGCGCGGATACAGCGGGATCATCGATCCCGCTGTATCTTTCGGCTTCCTGTACCAGCGGCTTCCTGTTGCATCATCGGTAGTGGCGCTGACTGCTTTGAATCAGTCGAGAAATGCCACTGTTTCGGTCTGACGCTCGCGGTTCATCACCACACGGTGCCATGTATCGAGCACTATTGTGGCGTGATCCGGATGTCTCACCGTACCTCTGACATAGACCGTAGCATTGCGCTGCATGGTTCTCCAGTTGAAGTTCTTGGCTCTGGGATTGGCTTCGATGAGAGCCTTGTATTCCTTATGAGTCAGACCATTCGGATGCTGGTTGCAAACCTGCACTGTTTCGCCGCCCGAACGGTAGGCGAACTGTGCCATATGAGCTTTGCTGCCGCGGCCGCGTCTCAGAGGCTCATTCTTGTTGATGAGCGCCGGAGGAGGGCTCACCGTTGCCGGAATGAAGAACCACTCGCCCTGACGGACGAAGCTCTTGTTCTTGCGACGGTTGCGCATCTTCTTCTTGAGGTTCACGTCTCTAAGACGAACCTCAGGAGGCTTCAGCGATGCCTTGGCGTCCGCTACTGTCGATACCGGCTGGACTGCCGCCACGAATAAGTGACGTTCGTCGTGACCGCAGAGGAAGTGCTCCTTTGTCAGGGCTCGACCATTTTCGTCCAGGTTGCGGGCCAGGAGTACCAGATGACGGTCTTCCGGGCGTACTTCCAGGACGCTGAGGTCGAGGTTCTGTCTGTCCGCATCGCGAACAGTTATGACAAAGCGCTCTTCGCCTGCGACGGTAGCGATGTCGAGGCTTACAGGCGATGTTCGAGTTTCAACTCGTCTCGATGTATCGGCGACGAACTCAACTCTTGCACCGATTTTGCCGAATTTCTTTTCTATGTATGGATACATATATTTCACCTGTTTCTAGATTTCCAGGGCGCGCAGGCGCGCACCACTGAAAGTGGCTGGGATATTTTGAAAAGCAGGATTACCGCTTCAGCTTGAGCCGAGCTTCGAGATGATCTATAACAATCTGTTCGTACACCAGGAAGTCGGCTTCTAAAGCCGGTAATCGCCTCTATTACTGGTGTGACACGGGAACATGATTGCTACCTCTGACGAAAATGGAAATACAATTTCGATTCTATCAAGGATCGAGATGTTGTCAATGGGTGGTGGCACAATTTGTTTCTTCGTCTTCATTCCGGAATGAAAGTCCGGATGAGGGCCTGAG
>JAGQHH010000405.1 GCA_020431945.1 Cyanobacteria bacterium HKST-UBA02
ATCGCTTCCGCTACCGAGAGGAAGGAGTCGGGCAGGGCAGTGCTTCCCAGGGCGATGCGGATAGCATTGACCAGTTTGAAGCTGCTTGCCACCGGTCTTGTCTCGGTGCTCTCGGCTTTCTCTTCAGGAACCTCGAACTTGAGCAGGGTCTCGTCCCCGGATTGAACGGCGGCGAGAGAGCCTTCTTTGGCCGGGATCAATTCTTCGACTTTGAAATCGGATGATTCGATCATGCTCTGGAGTTGCTCGCTGAGCTCTTCGGCCTTCTTCTCGGCGTCCTGGCCGCGGTAGGCGATGAGCTCCCGGCCATTGATACTGACCGAGGCGCACTCGGTGCTTTCTTCCATCCATACGGTGGTCGATACATCCGGAGCGAGGTCGCTGTCGGCAGCCAGGGCAGGCTGGGCGCCAAGCATCCACAAGGTGCCTGCACCAGCAATAGTGCCTAGTATAAGTGTCTTCTTGATGTTCAATTTCTCCAATCTCCTTCTCCCTCAGGGCCGCCTGCTGGGGCGGTTGCGCCTGTGCTCTCTATGAATGAGCTGGTGAAGGGGGATTCTCCTCTGTTAGAGATAACGAATTAGTTGCTGCTTTGTTGTTGATTTATCGGCAGCGCTATCGGTTGTTTGGAGCAGCGAAAAGTTAGCAAAGGCAGCCGGCTTCCGTCAAAATCCCTTGACAACGTCGGGATTTTCGAGCCTGCAGGCGGATTTGGGGTTTATGTGAAACTGTTAATGTGACCGAGCTTGACACTATCGGTGGTTATATGGCCTGCGTATTGTCTGGATATGTTCGCCGCCGGGCTTTACTCTTCATTTGCTTAACGCTGTCTAATGTGGTGGCGCAGGCGGTGTTGTCAATAGTATCAAGTAAAAAAGTGTAACAAGCGCAACAAATATCTCCTAATACTTTTCAGGACACTGTAGGCGACCTCCGCCCGCCGCCCGAAACGCCCGCAGGATAGGGCGTTTCGTCGTAGGATAGGTCCTCTCTCCGGACTTATCGGGCGCTTCTGCTTTGTAACGGCGAAAACCGCCTTATCAGTCGACGAACTCTGCGATCCAGTCCGGATCCATGTCGAAATTGGCATAGACATTCTGGACGTCATCATGGCTCTCGAGGGCGTCCAGAAGCTTGAGTAGCAGCTTCGCAGCATCGGGATCGGTGACTTCCACCGAATTGGCCGGCGACATGGTTACCTCCGATCCGCCCACCTCATGACCGGTTTCGAGGACGGCGGTGCGCACGGCTTCCAAATTTTCCGGGGCGCAAATGATCGTCACTTGATCCTCTTCGGTGACCAGATCGTCGGCACCGGCATCGGAAGCCGAAAGAAGCAGGGTTTCTTCGTCGAAGTTCTTGCCCCTGGGCACTACGATTTCGCCGCGCTCTGTAAACATCCAGGCTACACAACCGCTTTCACCGAGGTTGCCACCATACTTGGAGAAGTAGCTGCGAATATCTCCGGCAGTGCGATTGCGGTTGTCCGTGGTGCATTTGACCAGGATGGCGATGCCGCCGGGGCCATATCCTTCGTAAGCGAGTTCCTCGAAGCTATCGGCTCCACCGGCGCCGGAGCCCTTCTCTATTGCTCTATCTATATTATTGTTGGGAACACCTTCCGCCTTGGCTCTCTCGATGGCCTGTCGCAGTCTGAAATTCGCCCCGGGATCCGGTCCTCCCAGTTTGGTGGCAACGATGATCTCCCGGGCCATCTTCGCGTAGACAGCTCCTCTTTTCACATCGACCACGGCTTTCTGCCGTTTTATTTTCGCCCACTTGGAATGACCAGCCACGAAATCGTCTCCTTTTCCCTACATATATATAGGTACGTTTATAAACTCAGGGCGCCGTGTTTTTCAAGTTGTCCGGATGCTCTCCTGACAATGGGTAGTCAGGAAATTTGAAAATTCAGGCAACGAGGGGATAATATGGCCTCGATATACAGCCCCGGGAGAAGAATATGAGCTTTTCAAAGACCCGTCTAGTAGCAGCCCTGGCCCTGGCCTCATCCATTCCCACTCTGGCTGTATCCGTTCCTTTATATAGCGGGGCTCAAGCAAGAGCCGAATCCGGCGATCGCGTCCTGATCGCCAAACGCAAATCCAGCGCTGCTCCCAAGAAAGCACCTTTGAGAGTGCGCATCGAGCACGAAGTGGTGATGGCGGACGACCTGATGCTCAAGGGCAACTATGATGACGCCGAAGATCTCTATCGCCAGGCCATGCAGCGCAACACGAAAAGCACCGCTGCCCGGGTAGGATACGGAATGGCACTGGCCAAGCAGTTCAAGCTCGATGGTGCTAAAGAGCAGTTCGAGAAAGTGCTCGAGCAGGATCCTCATAACGCCATGGCTCATGCCGGTCTCGCCATGGTCATGTATAACAGCCTGCAAAGCTCCAACCAGAATATACGCAACAACCGGGACGCCATCCTCAAGAATGCCGAAGCGGAATGCAAGCAGGGTCTGGCAATCGATCCCGGCATGCCCGAAGCGCACTTCACCCTCGGCAATGTGCTCAAGGCCCAGGGACGCATGGACGAGGCACTCAACGAGTTCAAGGAAGCAAGCCGTCTCGATCCGAAATATTCGGAAGCCTTCTCCGGAGAAGGTCTGATCCATATGCTCAAAGGCGATTATGCCGATGCCGTGACTGCTTTCAAACAAGCGATCGCTCTCAACTCGGGTAACTCCACTGCCCACTACGGGCTGGGAAGAACTTATTTCAAACAGGGTCTCTACGATGATGCCCTCAAAGAGCTCAATACATCTCTGTATCAGCATCCCAACAGTGCCCCGGTAAAGCTCACCCAGGGCGAGGTCTACTCGGCCCAGGGCAATACCGTAGCGGCGGTGCAGGCTTTTCGTGAGTGCATCAGGCTCAAGCCCGAGACTCCGGAGGCCTATCTCAATATCGCCGACATTCGCGAGAACCGTGGCGATCTCGAGCACGCCATTGCCGAGCTCAAGAGCGGTGTCGAGCTCATGCCCGACAATGTCACCTTGCATCAGAGAATGGGTGAGCTCTCTTTGAAGCTCGAAAAGCTGGATGACGCCATCAAGCAATTCTCCACCGTGCTCGACAATCAGCCCCAGAACACTGCTGCCGCTCAGGGTCTCACCCGGGCCTATTACATGAAGGCCAACAAAGAGGCAACCAGCGCCTTCTTCGTGAGCAACGAGTTCGAGTCGGCCAAGAAAATGATCGACAATGCTGTGAGCATGAACCCCAACAACATGGAATTGCGACTGGCTCAACTGAAGCTCCGGGCCATGGCCGGCGAGCCGGTGGACTTCGCCACGGTCGGTACTCCCACCAATGACGGTGAGCGGATCGCTTATGCCGAAGCTCTCTTAGCCCAGAACAAGTTCAAAGAAGCCGACGAGCAACTCTCCGTCGTCATCGGTAATGCCAAAGATCCCAAAGAGGCCTTTGCTGTGGCCGACCTGGCCCTGATGATCAAAGATCTGAAAAATGCCGAAGCCGCTTACAAGAAAGCCGGCACTTTCCCCAATGCCGAAGCCCGCTCCAAGAGAGGCTTGAAGCTGGTTGCCGATGCCCAGGAGAAAGCCAGGCAGGAGACTACTCTGGCAGACGATCTGGCTCGTAAGAAGCAGCTTGCCAGCGCCGTGGATCGCTATCACACCGCCATCTACGAAAACCCGAAAGAGCCCGATCCTCGCTGGGGTCTGGCCCAGACTCTCGAGAAAATGAAGCCTCTGACCAGCAATGACCTGAAAGAGTCGGTCACCCAGTACAAGGCTTATATCTCCCTGAGCCCCGATATTCCGCCTAAAGAGCTCACCAAGCTCGAGAAGAAGATAAGCCGGCTCGAGGAGAAGGCTTACAAGCTCGAGATGAAAGAGAAGAAGGACGCGGCCAAACGGCATCACTAGATATAAGAGACATATTTCCTGAATCGCGACCGGGCGTACTGTCTTGAAAAGCGGGGAATTGCTAGAATACCCGCGTGGAAGATTGGAACAGAAAGGTCACTATTCTGGGGCTCGGCAGGAGCGGGCTTGCTGCTGCGAAATATCTCAGCGACAAGGGCGCCGATGTTCTGGTCTCCGATTCGGCTCCGCGAAACCAGGACAATGAAGCCGCTGCAGGCGAGCTGGACAAGCTCGGTATCAAGAGCGAGTTCGGCGGTCACAGCGACGAGGCTGTTAAACGAGCCGACATCTTCGTGGTCAGTCCCGGCATACCTCCTCGCTCGGCGATCATCAAAGCAGCACGGCGCACCGGCCGTGATGTCATCTCCGATATCGAGGTGGCTTTTCGAGATGCGCTCTGCCCGATCATCGCCATCACCGGCACCAACGGTAAATCCACCACTACTGCCCTGACCAGTTATATTCTCGAGAATGCCGGGCGCAAGGCTCCTGCCTGCGGCAATATCGGAACGCCTATCCTCAGTCTGCTTGCCGATCGACCGGATTTTCTGGTCTGCGAAGTGAGCTCTTTCCAGCTCGAGTATTCTCCTACCTTCGCGCCATTTATTAGTATCTGGCTCAATCTCACCCCGGATCATCTCGACTGGCACGCCAACCTGGACGAGTACATCAGCGCCAAGCGGACCATGTTCGCTCACCAGCATATCGATCAATATGCGGTGCTCAATGCCGACGATCCCATTGTCGTAACCACGCCCACGGTGGCTGAGATCATGCCTTTCTCGGTGGTAAGCGAGCTGGACGATCGGGTTCAGGGGGCCTATATAAGCGACGGTTTCGTATGCTGCCGGCGGAATATGCAGGATCATGTCCTCAGCCACGTCACCCAGCTCGGTCTCAAAGGCAGGCATAATCTCGAGAATGTTCTGGCTGCCACGGCAGCCACCATCATTGCCGGTGCCGATCCGGAAATTGTGGATAAGTCCCTAAAATCATTTAAGGGCCTGGAGCACCGCCTGGAATATGTCGAGACTGTGAAGGGAATCGCCTTCTACAACGACAGCAAAGCTACCAATACGGTCTCGGCAATCAAGGCTCTGGAGGCTTTCCCTGATAAAAAGGTGGTTCTGATCGCCGGCGGTAAAGACAAAGGTACTTCGCTGCAAGAATTTGTTCATGTTGTCAGAAATCGCGCTTCTGCTGTTATCCTCATTGGAGAGGCGACGGATCGCTTCAAGTCGGAGCTCAACAGGGGAGGCGTGCGCAAAATTCATACAGTCGGATCCCTGGCCGATGCCGTCAAGCTCTCCCTGGAGCTGGCTATCGAGCTAGATCAGTCTCCGGTGCTATTTTCGCCTGCCTGTGCCAGTTTCGATATGTTCAAGAACTACGAGGAGAGGGGGCGTGTCTTCAAAGATATTGTCCGTGAGCGGCTCAAAGAGGTCGCCTCGTCTGAGCGGCATTAAGTCCAGACGAGAATCGGGCACTGCCAGTCGTGAAGACCTCTCACCACCTTTCCGGGGGCTGCCCTGCCGCGTCCTCATAGCGATCACAATGAGTCTCTGCGCTTTCGGTCTCATGGCTGTTTTCTCGGCATCGGCTCCGGAAGCTCTCAATAGCTATCACGACGCCACGATGTTTTTGCGCAAGCAGACCATCGCCTGCATGATCGG
>JAGQHH010000406.1 GCA_020431945.1 Cyanobacteria bacterium HKST-UBA02
CCACCAGGTGGCATAAGTGCTGAATCGGAAACCCCGCTCGTGATCGAATTTTTCCGCGGCTCTGATCAGACCGAGATTACCCTCTTGAATCAGATCGAGAAACTGCATGCCCCGCCCGGAATACTTCTTGGCGATGGAGACCACCAGGCGGAGGTTGGCCTGGACTAGCTGGCGTTTGGCTATCGCACCGTCGGCGCCACCAGTACCGATCTTTCGGGCGAGCTCGATTTCCTGAGCAGCAGTGAGAAGCGGGATCGAGCCTATCTCTTTGAGATAGAGCCTGACCGGATCACTCTGGGCGAGCCCCCAGGAGCTGTCGGCATTGAGAGCGACGATATCTTCCGGTTCGCTCTCGTCGTCCTCGAATTCTACAGGCTCGTCATCGTCGAAGATTATGGTCTCCTCGTCGTCATCTTCGAAGTTGGACCTTGTAACACGTCCGCGCTCCTGACCTTTCTTCTTGTCCTGCTTCTCTTTCTTGCCGGCAGGCTCGAGCTTCGATTTCACCTTTTCGGATAACTCCTCCGGAACATCGATAGAACGGACGAACTCGCTCAGACGCTCTTTGACGGACTGATTGTCTGACCAGCGAGAATTGCAGGATTCGCAGCCTGTGAGATGGCGATAGACCACCGCCGACTTCTCGGAGTTCATATCGTTGGCAAGCATCGATTCGATCTCGACTACAACATCCTTGCACTTCATGAGACATTCCTCGAATCGGTCTTCCTGTGAGTCAGCCTCCGGCGTACATAGTCCCGAGCCCTGGAGAGCCTGGACATGACAGTCCCGATGGGAATCCCCAGGACGGAGGCTATGTCTTCATAAGAGAGGTCGGAGATATGCCTGAGCAGCAGGGGCATGACGAGCTTTTCTGGCATCGTATTCAATACCGCTTTGAGTTCCGGGTCCCCTTCGGTCTCGCAGATTCGCTCCTCGGGTCCCGGCGTCCACGACTCCACAGCAATCTGCTCGGTGAGATCCTCGGACAGATCTACCAGGGGCGGTCTTCTGGTGCTCTTCCGGAAGTGGTCCCGAAGATTATTAATCAGAATCTGGGAAAGCCAGGACTGAGGGTCCCCTTCTTTCTTCAAACCGGCAAAAGCCCTGTAAGCTTTCAAATAAGTCTCCTGTACCAGATCCTCGGCATCAGCCCTGTTTCCCACCCGGGAATAAGCCAACCGGTAGAGCCGGTCCAGATGAGGCAGCGTGATTGCCTCGAATCGCTCTTTCAAAGACTCCCCTGTACCGGCCATCAAAAAAGATCCCCTTCACTCTAACAATGTTAGACGCACGAGCCAAAAACTTTATTCCCTGCTTGCGGGTCATTTTTTTAACGGGTCACAGGTTATTCCAGGCCCAGGAAATCTCGACAAGGGCTTCTCCGGGCAGGGGACCGAGCTCGAAGCGATCGAGACAAAGCTTCAATCTTTCTAGCTCCGGGGGATCGAGACTCTCGAATCGAGGGAAAAGCTCAGCCAGCTGGACACCTACAAAATATGGATTGGCCGAAGGGCGAACAATATAGGAGCCAGGAGGCAGAAAACCCTCTTCGGACTCGTCGGTGAGCAGTAGTCCTGAAATTAGAAAAGACCCTGAAGGACCGACAAGGAAAAAAGCAAACTCGTCGATCACATTCTCGTCATCTTCAGAGAAAATGCTGACCAGGGCAGCATCACGCATCAGGTCTCGCAAGCGCGTTCCTTTCGGAAGCAGCCTGGCAGCCTTGTGGCTCGACCAGTAGATGAGGGCGCCTGGATCACCGATTGCTATGGCAATCTCTTCGATGGTTCGTATGAAAGGCAGGAACTTGGAAGGAAGCAGGATCTTTTCATGAAGCCTGGCCATGGTCTGGGCTCCGGGATGCGCGCCATATACTTATACTCTCGCACAGACCGAGGCGAAACAGTAGAGCAGACCGGATATCAGAAGAACAGCGCCAAGAAGCGGCACCGAAGTGATCTCCTCCAGGTCGGCACTTTTCAGGCACTGCGGCAGACAGCGAAGGAAAGCTAGGCCACTTCCGGATAGGGCGAGACCAAACAAGAAAACCATGGGATCGTGCATCAGTAATCGAGCCCCTTCTCATTGCGACGTTTGACAGCCTCGACTATCTGGCGCCCATTGCGCTCCATGGCAGCAGCCTCCCGACCGCGTTTCTGACGCTTGAGCATACCGGCATAGTTCAAAATCGATTCTCCCTGTGCTTGCTGGGCATGGGATATCACCCGCAGACCGGCGACCTGCTTGTACCATTTCTCAGCCTCTTCCAGCCGTCCCTGGCGCTCGAGAAATTGAGCCAGGGCGTCGAAAGCCTGGGGCGAGCTGATGCACTGGACGAGATCCGCTTCCCGGGCTTCCACCTTCTCCGCCGCTTCTCTGTATATCTGCTCGGCTTCTTTTGTGCGTCCGGTCTTCTCGTACACCAGGCCGAGACCATCGAGGATGCTCACCATGGCAGGCGAGATTCCGCCTGACATATTCTTCTCCTCCAGGGGTCTGGCAAGGTTGAGATAACGCTCGGCTTGATCGTATTTCTCGAGCTTGAGATAGCACTGGGCGGGCCAGACATAATCGCTGGCCGAATGGCTGCCCCGCCCTTTCGAGCTCACTTCCGCCGAACGCTCGAATTCAAGAGCGGCTTTCTCGAACTCGCCTTTCCGGTAATGAATCAGGCCCAGGCGGAAAAGCGCGCTGGAAAGCTGGCTGTAGACAGCGCCGGGCTCTTTGCGATAACGCTCTTCCAGGCTGGTAACAAGGCTTTTCTGTTGCGTTTCTTCCACGTCCACGCTCTCCCGGCTCTGGCAAGCGCCGGCGCCACCCAGCACCAGAAGCGCCACTAAAACCAGAGCTCTACTCGATTTAGACATTTCCCGGAATTTGCCTCCCTGATCGGACCTAAAGTCTACAGCCGGAGAGCGGAATTTAGACCGGTTATAATCGATTTCATGCCGCAGACCTGGGACGCCGAGCTGGTGGTGGATGAGGACCTTGCCAGGAAGCTGGTGGCGGACCAGTTCGATTCCCTGACAATAGAATCCATCGAGCATCTTGGCAGCGGCTGGGACAATACCGCTTATCTGATCAACGGCGAGCTGGTCTTTCGCTTTCCCCGGCGCGCCGTTGCGGTGCCCTTCATAGATAGGGAATCGCTTACCCTGCCCGAGCTCAGCCGCCATCTGCCCCTGACGATACCGGTGCCGCTCTACCATGGTCAGGCATCTTCCGAATATCCCTGGCCTTTCGCCGGCTACCGGATCATAGCCGGGACCACTGCCTGCCGAGCCGGTCTCGATCGGCAGAGCCGGGTGGACTTGGCTCCGGTCCTGGCAGAATTCCTGAGCTGCTTACATGAGTTACCGGTGCACGACTATCCGGCTCTCGCTCTCGATTCGATAGGCAAGCTCGATCTGGACAGAGTCCGGGAGCGCTCGGTCGGCTATTTGAAAGAGCTGCCGGAGCTGGGGCTGGGCAAATATGTCCGGACCGTCGAAGAGGCTTATGACGCCTGCCTGAATATCAGCCCGGAGTGCTGCCCGGTGGTGGTGCATGGCGATTTCTATGTCCGCCACCTGATCGTTGAGGAAAGCCGGATTACCGGTGTGATCGACTGGGGCGATCTGCACCTGGGTAATCCGGCTGTGGATCTCAGTATCGTACGCTCATTCCTGCCACCGGAAGCCCATGCTCGATTCCGGGAGACTTACGGGTCGATCTCGGAAAGCGCCTGGAAACTCGCCGGCATGCGGGCAGCCTTCTATGGACTGGCCCTTGCCAGTTATGGTTTTGCTAACGGTGATGCGATGATTGCAAACGAAGCACGAACAGCGCTTGCTTTCGTCGCAGAAAGCCTTCTCTAACTCTAGATTAGAGCTCTGTCGATATCCTGGATATCGAGCTGTGTCTTTCTCAGGTCCTGATAGGTGCTATCCAGATCTCTGGTCAGGCGGTCCAGGGTGGAGCCGTACCGGCTGTCGTCATTTCTTCTTTTCAGATCGTCTATGCGCTTCTGAATCGAATCCTTCGACTTGAGCAGGTCGGATTCTTTGTTGACCAGCTCGAACCGGCGCTGTTTGAGAGCGCTGTAAACGGCGGCATCGGACCCCAGCGCCATTGCCGGTACCTGACTGAGAATCAGGGCACCCAATATTAGCGATACTGTCTTTATTGCCTTGGTGTTCATTTGTTTCCCTCCCTCGGCTGCAATTGCCTCCTCAGGTATGGGGAAAGAGTAACAATTAAATTGGCATTGCAAAAGTGCCACTTTTGTGATTTACTACCAGTCCACTTAACAATATCAAAAGCCCGAAAGACCTGCTCAATGGACCTCCTTATAAATGTAGACCCGGCAAGCCCCACTCCCCTGCACCGGCAGATCTACGAAGAGCTGCGACGGGCAATCTTTTCCGGGCGTCTTCCCGGCGGGAAGAAAATCCCGTCCACCCGCACCATGGCTCGCACCCTTGGTGTATCCCGGGCCACAGTCACCCTGGCTTATGACTATCTCCTGGGGGAAGGCTATTTCGAAGCCCACGGAGGCTCCGGCACCTATGTATCGCGCAAGCTCCCGGACGATCTCATCCAGGCGGCGCCTGTCGGAGCCGACCTGAGCCAGCCGGCGCCGGGACCCCGGGCTCTCTCTTCGTACGGCAGCGCTCTCAGGCAAAGAGAGTGGCTCGACTACTCGGACGTGGAGCCCGAGATCCAGTTCTCCTTCGGTCGTCCGGATCTGGACGAATTCCCCATGCGGATCTGGAGCCAGCTCATGACCCGCCATTGCCGCAACGGCAATTTCACTCTTTTAGATTGCCCCAGCAGGGCAGCCGGTTATCTTCCCCTGCGTCAGGCGATCAGCTCATATCTTGCAAGAGCCCGGGCTCTTCCCTGCAAGCCCGAGCAGGTGATTGTCGTAAACGGCTCCCAGCAGGCCCTGGATCTGGTCACCAGAGTGGTGCTCGATCCCGGCGACCGTGTCGGCATCGAAGAGCCGGGCTATATCGGCGCCCAGAAAGCTTTCCAGGCTCAGGGAGCTCGTCTCGAGCCGCTATTCATCGACAGCAATGGCGTCAAGACAGACTATCTCAAGGCACGTTACGAGACCGACGGTCCTGATCGTCTCAAGCTCCTCTACCTGACACCATCGCATCAGTACCCCACCGGGGTGGTGCTTTCCCTGGGACGGCGCATGGAGATACTCTCCTTTGCCTCCCGGACCGGCTGCCTGATCATCGAGGACGATTATGACAGCGAATACCGATACAGCGGCAGACCGATACCGGCCCTGGCTGGTATCGATCATGGTGGCAGCGTGCTCTATGTGGGGACATTCTCCAAAGTGATACTGCCGGCTCTACGGCTCGGTTATCTGGTAGTTCCGGAAGATCTCGTGGAAGTTTTCACCCGGGCGAAATGGCTGGTGGACAGGCATTCATCCCTTCTTCAACAGCAGGTCCTCGCCGACTTCATTGCCGAGGGGCATCTCGAAAGACATGTCCGCCGGATGCGCGCCCTCTACGAGAGAAAACGGCGGCTCGTACTGGAGATGCTTCGGGGACTCTTTGAAGAGCGAGTGCAGATAAGCGGAGACAATGCCGGCATCAATGTCCTGGTCCGCATCGAGTCCGGGCTGAGCGACCGGGAGTTGATGGAGAAAGCAGCAGAGGCCGGCATAGGAATTACCAGCACAGCACAGCTCTATCTCTCCCAGGCGCCGCGGGGAGAGTTTCTGCTCAATTACGGAGGGATCGAGGAAAGAGATCTGATCGAAGGGCTCACCCGGCTCCGGGCCATAGTCGAT
This sequence comes from Cyanobacteria bacterium HKST-UBA02, assembly GCA_020431945.1. The sequence goes on from JAGQHH010000406.1 coordinate 5,798, forward strand.
TAAATCAGGGATCTCTCCTTTCCTTTTCCGGGTCCTTTTTTTCCGCGGCCAGATCCGCCGCCAGATCGAAGGCTGCGCCTTTGACAGGTTTGTTCGCATAGATGCCGCCCGGGCCGCCGGCCGCTTTCAGAATGGGGACTTTCTTTCCGGCGATGAGAATATGATTTTTCTTGATCAGCGGACAGTTCAGGGTTCTTACATAGGTCAGAGACTTGATCGAGCGCAATTGTGCGATACCGGCATCGGTGAGGGATCGATTCTCGTCGAGCTCGATTCCGGTAAGGGTCCTGGAAGCGGCTAGCTCGGACAGCTCGTCATCGGTAATTCCGGACTGGTTCAGGGAGAGCTGGGTGATAGGCAGGTGAGCAGCTAGCCTCAGGTCTGCGGGTCCGATGTCGTTACAGGACAAATCCAGAATGCGCAGCCCGGTCATCCGGTTGAGAACAGCCAGATCGCCTTCTTTCAGATTGACCATGTTCTGCAGGTCGAGGGTCTCCAGACCCTTCATATCGCTTATGATCTCGAGCCCGGCTCCGCTGACGGCAGTCTCCTGGATGGAGAGGAGCTTGAGCTTCATGTCTTTGATATAGACAAGTCCCTCGGAGCTTATCTCGGTGCTGTCCAGGGCAAGCTCGGAGATATTGTCGAGCTGGGCGACATAGATCAGATCGTGATCGCGAATATTCGTATCGCCCAGACTCAGGGTCTTGAGCGGTGCGGTTCGAAGCAGTGGAAGAGAGGACCAGTCGATTATCGAATCGAAATAGAAATCGAGCATGGTCAGATCTCTGATCTTGCTCAGCTTCTCGAAAGCATCGTGGTCTATGGTGCCACCGGCGCGATAAGCACCGACACCACGCTGATTGACATAGAAGGGCAGAAGCCGGAAGGACTTGTTATCGTTCTTGGCTCCCCTGGCTTTCCGGGATACCGGCGGGTTGGAGGTCTTCCGGGTCTGGGGACTTACCCTGAAGAAGTAAAATGCAGCGGTAGCCAGAGGCAGGACAAGAAAAGCCAGAATCAGAACCAGTGACGGTCGAAGTCCACCTGACGGCAGACTGCTTTCCTCTGCCGGCGGGTTGGGAAGAGCGCCCATCACTGTCGATAGCGCCTCTCTTACCGCCGAGCCGTCCTGGATGCGCCTGTCCGGATCTCTGGCCAGACAGCCCGAGATGACTGCCAGCAGCCGGTCCGGAATCTGCGCCTCTTCGAGCAGATCATAGGGCGGCTCCTCTTTCACATGCTTCATGATCACATCGAAAGCATTCTCTCCGACAAAAGGAGCCCTGCCGGTCAGGGTCTCGAAAAGAGAGCACCCAAATGAATAGACGTCGCAACGGCTGTCATAGTCGGCGCCGTCCACGAGTTCCGGAGCCATATAAGCAGGAGTTCCGGTCAGAGACCTGCCCCTGATCTCGGTAGTGTCGCCCTGCCTGACGCGAGCAGGGAAGGAGAAGTCGATCAGGCGGACCTCCTCCTCCTCGCTGCCGGGGTGGGAGACAAGAATATTGCTCGGCTTCACGTCCCGATGGTACATCCCCTGGGCATGACTGTGGGCCAGGGCAGCAGCGAGCCTCTCGAAAATGCGGCAGGCTTCCTCGAAGGGTCTGGGTCCTTCCGCTTCGATCAGATCGGCAAGCGTAACCGAAGGGAAATGCTCGAGCACCATATATGGCACTCCCGATTCGGTCACGCCGAAATCGAGAATTCTTATGATATCGGGATGGAGCAGGTGGCTGACGACTCTTGCTTCTTCATGAAAGGCCAGGAGCTGGTCTTGATCTTCCATATGGTTGAGGGTCTTCACTGCCACGAGCTTGTTGAGGAGCAGATCGCGGCAAAGGATCACCGAGCCTTCTCCGCCTTTTCCCAGGCGGCGCAGAGGGCGGTAACGATCGACAGGGAAGTCTTCGGCGGAGAGATCCAGACACTCCTCGTCTTGGGGAGTATCGCTGTCCGCCGGCGATGGCACCAACTCCGGAGCCGGGCCATCCGGCGAAAGTTCCGGCGAAAGTTTCGGCGAAAGTGCCGGTGAAGGCACGGCACAGGCGCAGAGCTGAGAGCGGAAAATGAACTGTGTGAAAGAGCCTTTGCGCCCGGCGCCGATTCGTTTGCCGCAGACCGTGCAGATATCGAGATCGATGACCTGATCATCTTCCAGGTCGGCGGGCTGGAGACAGACGCAGCTCGCCACCCACTGAGTAATCGAGCCGGCGCTTTGAGAGGCTCTCGGCCGCGAGCAAACCGGACAGATATCGCTGCTTTTCTCTTGTCTGATTTCGTCCATGAGAGACGCCTGAACTGCCACCTCTATTGTATGCCCCCGGACAAACGAAAAGAGCCCCGGGACGAACCAGAGGCTCGATCGGAACTCTTCTCTCAGCAGCAGCAGAACCTGCTCGGGAGGAGCCAGCTTCCGGCTGAAGTCAGCCCAGGCTAGCCTTCAAGAATAAGTAGATAAGTGAGCTTTTTGACCACCTCTCTCAGGTAGTCGCGATAGCAGTTCAGGTCCTTGCCTCTTTCAAGAATCTTCATCACATCTTCGAGGTCTTGATCGAGACTGGATTTAATCACTCGACTGTTGTAGTCCATCGTATATCTCCTGATATTCTGTTCTTTTTCATCTCTGTCATGGCTATGCTACGACGCCCATGAGAAGCTGTTACTAAGGCCTCTTAACCGGGCGGCAATATTTCTTCAGGATGCCTGACGCCGATACCGTATGCGGTATCACCCTCAGGCGAACTCTTGTCCAGAAACCAGCACAGATTAACGATTTTCAATCTCGAAGGAGCGAAGGCTGCCCCGAACATCATGACAATGATGGTAAACTCTTGATTACTCCGGTGGGCGGCCGGTGTGCTATGCAGGCTTTGTTAGGGGGATCTCCTGTGGACACTGGCATGCTGAATCTTTTGACCGTCTTCGCCTTCTGGCTGGCTAGCGTCGTGATACTCACCGGCGCAATCACTTCGGCCTCCGCCTCGATTGCCCTGGGTATCGCTTTTCTGATCAAGTGCAGAGCCCTGCGTTTTCTGACAGGCGATCTCTGGGCAAGCGGCTTTGCCCTCAGCATCATTTCCCTGGTGGTCGGTTTTGGTTTTGCGGTACTGGCTTCCTGAGCGGATTTCCGGCTATTCTTCCATGTCTTCGCCGTCGTAGTATTCTTCCTGTTCCTCGCCGGTAGCCCAGCCGCCGAAATCGTTCTCGAACAAGTCGGCAAGGATCTCGCCTATCTGGCTGATGATTTCTTTGATCTCTTCCGGATCGATGCTGGACCCGTCTTCAATGGCCTCGTCGGCAAGCTCGATGAGGTTGTCGAGCAGCCTCCGTACGGTCTCAATGTCTTGCCTCGCATCAATACTCATAGCCGGCTCCCATACCAATACTCAGGACATATAACAATAACTACCCTCGAAGGTGAATTCTTTCAAGAGGCCCCTTGCCGGCCATCCCCTCCAGGCTGCCAGAAAAGCCGCCGGAAAGGGCACTGCCGGACAAAATAGCCCCTAACATTTAATCCCTTCAGTCCGATATTGTCTCAATACTCGATTTTCATGTCCGGTCGCCTGCGGGCCAGCTCATTGATACCGTCAGTAGTGAGGCCTGCTTTGCTGAGAATCACATGCTTGAGATACCGGTTTTCGGCAAGCCATTTGAGGCTCTTATCCGTTATGGGATTGTTGCGCAGGTCCAGACGCTCGACTTTCAAACCGGCGATCGAATGAATATCGTTATCCACCAGGGAGATATCGCTCAGATCGAGGCGTTTCAGAGCCGGGAATTCGCAGAGAACAGGGAGATAGCGAGACTCGAAAAAGGTCCTGGTGAGATTGAGAGACTCGAGATGATCGAGACCCTTGAGCAGATAGATGCCCGCCCCGGTTATCCGGCGGCAGGAGGTCAGGTCCAGATCCTGCAAATGTGTCAGGCAGGACAGGGCAGCAAGACCATCGTCACCGGTCCTGGTCCGCTTGAGTCGGAGCTTCTCGAGCCGCTTGAGATCGCGAAGCTCATAGAGACCCTCATCATCGAAACCACTACAGTTGGATAGATCGAGATAGGTCAGGGTGCGGAGCTTGCCGACCACCGCAAGACTGCGATTATCGATCCGGCTGTCTTTCAGCTCCAGTCCTTCCAGGGGTAGCCGGGCGATATAAGTGAATCCGGAGCCGATCAGATCGGCGTTCCGGAGCCTCAAGAATCGAATATCTCGACGGCCGTTCAGGACACGAAGATCCTTATGCTCTCTCAGTCCATTCAGAGAAGTCCAGACCGTGCCGCTGTCGTCTCTCTTGTTTCTCTCGAAATAACGATCCGGATCGATCAGGTCCATATCGCCGACACTGCCGTCCAGAACCGACTGCAAATTGAGATTGGCAGCGCTGGTTATGGCGAATCCGGCGAGACTGACCAGAAGAGCGGCGATGAGGCCGAGGGAGAATCGCGAGAGCTTGCGCCTGGTCAGGACCGCAGGTTGATCGACAGAAACGCTCGACTCCGGCTCTTCCGTAGCGAATAGAAGGGCTTCCTCGAAAGCCTGATAGACAGCCACGGCACTATCAGGACGCCCATCTGCTTCTCTTGCCAGACAGTTCGAAATCACGGTCTCCAGCTCCGGAGAGAACGGCACTCCGGCAACGGTCGACAGGGCAGGAGGGTCTTCTTGCAGGCGCTTGATCATGGTCTCGAAGGCGGTGTTCCCCTCGAACGGAACCGATCCGGTGAGGGCCTCGAAGATCAGGCAGCCGAGACTGTAAAGATCCGACCGCGGATCGAGATCCTCTCCCCGGGCGGCTTCCGGGCTGATATAAGCAGGCGATCCGAAAACCCGCCCACCGGTGGTCAGTCCCTGATCCTGTTGAGTGTTTATCTTGGCCAGACCGAAATCGACAATCTTCACCTGTTCGCTGCCGTCTCTCTGTTTCACCAGAACGACATTGGCGGGCTTGATGTCCCGGTGAAGAACACCCTGCTTGTGCGCATATCCGAGACCATCGGCAATCTGTTTGAGCAGGGGGAGAAACTCTTCGGGCTCGTATCGACGACGCCGCCTGATCTCATCGAAAAGAGTCGGACCCTCGAGATACTCCATGACCAGAAAGAGCAGCCCTTCCTCGGTCTGCCCGCAGTCGACGATATGAACCAGGTTGGGGTGAGAGAGCCTGGCAGCAGCTCTGGCTTCGCGCTGGAAGCGAGTGGCCACTTCCTCGGCAGCATCGCTCAGCAAGACTTTCACTGCCACGTTATTGTTCAGGACTTTGTCCTTGCAACGCAGGACGACGCCCACACCACCGGCGCCCAGGGTCTCGATGACCTCGTAACGACCCGCGATCTTGTCGGGAAATTGTTTTCTCAAAACGTTCATTAAAGGAAATGGGGCTTTAAGCGAGTGCTACATTAGCTTAAGGCCAAGATGTGGAGAATTCGTGGACAGACAGAACAGACACGCCTTTGTCGAGCTGGTGGAAAAAGCCGGTCTACTGATTGCCGCCCGCTTCTCCGGGTCGGACGAAAGCCAGCTCGATGAATTCATCAAAGACTCCGAGACAGCCAGAGCTTTCTTCGTAGCCTTTCTAACAGCCGAGAGCGCCCCCACCGAAAGCGAGCTGGAAATAGTCAGGGAGGTGGTGGTAGCCAGGTCCGAGCTCCTTGTCCCGGTACTGGTGAAAAACCTGGTGATGTCCTCCACCATGGCCCTGAGCCATTCGCGAAACGGTGATTTCACCAGGGCGGACCAGTCGAGAAGGGTGGCTTCGCTCTGCCGGGAGCTCATTGAATCGCTCCCGAAAGAGCTCATGGAGCCGGAAGTAGCTGCGATGAAGCAGGCGATTGCAGTTCGCTCGAAGGAGATCGAAAGCGGACAGACTGCCGAGGGCCGCTCAGAGCTGTGCGCCTTTCTGGAGCGCTGGCGATACGATCAGGAACAGCTCGAGGAAGCTGCCGGTCTGTTGTAGACAGTAGACATTCGAGCCTTGTCAGCGTCCCTGTACAGGCACCATGACGGTCTGGCCGAAGCCGTTGGTCATCGGCATATATCCGCTGGAGCCGAGCACGGCTTTCATCAGGAAGATAGATCCGACAGCCATTCCGGCAGGAGCTGCTACCTGAGCGGTGGAGCGGAGAGCCGTGCCCATCTTGCCCATGGCTTTGCGCAAACGGCCGCCATGACGGTCTTC
>JAGQHH010000407.1 GCA_020431945.1 Cyanobacteria bacterium HKST-UBA02
AACCGGAGCCCGAGCCCGAACCGGAGCCTGAGCCCGAACCGGAGCCTGAACCAGAGCCAGAGCCCGAAGAAGAAATCGCCTCCACTTCCCTGGACAGCCTTCTCTCTCCTCTGGGCAACAAATCGAACGGTGATTTGCAGAAAGACGAGATCGAAGAAAAAGAACCGGAAGAAGAGAAGGTCCCCGAGCCCGTCACCGCTAAAGGCGAAGCAGACGACGAGTCGGGAGGCGGACTGAAAGCGCTTCTTATCGGGCTTGCCGGCAGTCCTCCCGAAAAAGATCAGGCTGCCGAAGAAGACAAAGAAGAGAAAGCCACCAAGAAGTCCGGCTTCGGCGGCACTCTCGGTGCCCTGGTACGAAAAGGACCGGCAGCACCACCGCCCGAGCCGCCCACCACTACCGAGCCACCGACCACCCCGGAGGAGCCCGAAGAGAGCGCTCCCCAGAAAGCCGCCGAAAAAGCCGCTCAAGAGCTTGTAGATGAGCTTGCCGGATTGTCCGCCATCGAGCTTCTCGAGCAGATCGTTCAGAGCACCGCCCAGGAGCATGAAAGCGCCAGAGGGCAAAAGCGCAAAGGCCGTTTTTCGGACACCATTCTTCCTGAATCAGCGAAAGCAGCCCAGCTCGCCAAACTCCTCGGACAGGAGAGCGCCAAGCTGGCCGAGAAATTCGACAGCAAGCTACCCGGCGATGCTCTCGGCACCGCTTTCACAAGGCTCGCCGAAAGCCACTTCCAGCAGGGCAATTACAAAGAAGCCCAGGTCATCTACGAGCGCATTCTCGTACACAAGCTCAATGACGTCGGTCCCGACAGCCAGGACCTCGTGGAAGACTACAACAATCTGGCAATGACTCTCTGCGTCCAGGGACTTTTCGACAAAGCCGCCCCTTTCATGAAACGTGCAGTGACCCTCTACGAAAGCACCGGCAAGACCGATCCGACCGCCCTGGCCGACTACCTGCATTCCCTTGGCACCATCGATTACAAGCTTTCGAAATACGAGGAAGCCGAGGAGACCTTCAAGAGAGTGCTGGAGATTCGCCGCGAGATCCTGCCCAGCGACCATCCCGACATCGGCAAGACCCTGACCGATTATGCCCGGGTCGTGAAGAAGCTGGGACATTCAGAGCAAGCCGAGACGATCTACAAAAAAGGTCAGGAGATTCTCTCCAAAGGCAGCGAGTAGATCGGATCGATTTTCAGCAAGAGCCGATTGAATTGCCACCGGCTTCAATCACCATGTCGGTGGCAAGGTCTGCTTTGGCGATGAGCTCTTTCCACTCGCTTCCGTGATGCGGGAGAGAAACAAGACCGATACTGGCTTGCAGATAGAACTTATACTGGTGGTAGGTCACCGGATTGGATGCGAATGCTTCCCTGATGTGCTCGGCGATCTTGACGGCCTCATTGGGATTGCGTTCGGGAAAGACGAGCAGGAAGCGGTAAGTCTCATAGCGCCCGCAGATATCGAAATCCAGATCGACGAACCGGGCAAGCAAGTCGCCGACGAAGCGGATTGCAGTCTCCTGGGCCAGAACACCATACTTGCTGTACACCAGCGGCAATTCCGGCAAGCCGATCATACAGATAGTAAGAGGTCTGGAAAAGCGAGCGGCTCTTCTGACCTCGCGACAGAAAAGCCTCATGGAGTGCCGGAAGTTATAAATCGAGGGAGAGCCTTCATCGAAGAAAACGCCTCGCTCGAAGTCTTCCTTCTGCGAGTCTGTCCGGGAAGCGGCGGGAAGCCCGTGAGAAGCGGGCATGGCATAGAGAGTCCGCCTGGAGTTCTGATGGTGCTCGCTTATCATCCGATCCACGTCGGGATGATTCTGCTGCACCGCCTGATTGCGCATGCCGCTGAGATTGCGATGGAACTGATTGTCGAAGACTACGCCTTCCTGATACCGCTTCTTGTCCGCCATACGAACAGACCCGCTTTTTCTTTCTCAGAATATATTTCTACCCGGAACCGGCATTAGGCAATCTTCCTATTCTTCCTCTGTGTCATCGCCCGACTCGATCTTGCCGGTCTCGACAAGAACCGGGCCGGGAGCGGGAACTGGAGACGCCTGAGCAATCAGGGCATCGAGACGCTCTCTGGCAACACTGACAGAGGCGGTCCGCTCGGCCAGGCTCAAAGCGGTGAGCCCGGCGACGAAATCGTCCATGGCTTCCGATACACCTTTGTTGTGCTGCCGGGGGCGCGCCACCGAAAGAGGCTCAGGGTCCCGGGCGGTGAGCATGAAAAAGAGCACGGCTCCGAGAGAATAAAGATCGCTCTGCAATGTCGCATGACCCGAGAATTGCTCCGGCGAGATATAGGACGGCTTACCCACCAGGGTTCCGGTTACTGTCCCGACAAATTCATTGGCGGCGCCGAAATCGATCAGCACCAGGGAGCCTCGCATATCGAGAACGAGATTCTCGGGAGTGAGATCCCGGTGGATTATCGGAGGGGTGCGGCCGTGCAGGTAGCCGACGATATCAACCAGCTCGTCCGCCCACTTGAGCGCCTGGCTTTCCGAAACGATGCCTCGATCTTTCACATAGCTACGCACATTGGCACCGGAAATTCGCTGGATGATCATGTACTGACGGCCGTTCTCGATGAAATAATCGAGAACCCTGGCGATCTTGGGATTGTCGAGACCGGCAAGGAGCACCGCTTCTTTCTCGAAGTGTTTGCGTGCTTTCTCTTTCAATTCCTCATTGGCCCCGGGCGGCACCACCGCTTCTTTGAGAATCGCCGAGGTCTTGTCCTGCCACTGGCACAGATAGATAGCCGACCATCCTCCGGTGGTCAGGGGCTGGACTACTTTCACCCGACCTTCCTGAAGTGTGGTCCCCGGGGAGAGCGGCACGAAAGGAGTGGTGGACAGCCTTCTCTGGGCCTCTTCCAGCCAGAGGGCGGTAAAGCCGCCGTCCTCGCCGGCAAGACGTCCTTCGGTAACGGCGTCGAGCAATTGCTTGAAAGAGCCGTCCTTGGAAGGCTCGTTCGCCCAGAGCTCGCAGGCGGAGACGAGCTTGTCCGCGTCTTCCGAAGAGAGGTTGCGGAGCTTCAGATCGATAGGGCTGGCCCGGGAGATATGGAGCACCACGGTGCCGTCGTGAAAGCGACCGGTATCGCTCTTCAAGTAAGCAATACGATCGACCTGGCTCCAGGCTATACCGTCTTTCATGGGACTGTTGGGAAGCCGCCTGCCCGGCACGACGATACCGCGCTCGGTCAGAATGATCCGCGACTGCCTGTTGTGCCGGTAGCCATGCAGACAGGCGAGCAGGAAAGCCAGTGAGAAGATCGAAAGAGCCAGGAGCAGGGCCTGCACCATCTGGATATGCATGCTGACGAAAAAATTGACGATGATCGGAAGTGGGAACAGGACCATAAAGCAGGCCACCGAGATTACCGCCAGGCGCCTGCTGGTCTCGGCGGTCGGGCTCCTGTAATTGATCACGGCGGTCTTGGCGGTGCTTTTCTCAGACATCGACTTTCACCTCCTCGACGGCGAGGGCGCGCAAACGCTCGCGCACGGCTGCCGCCGACGGCGGGCGATCCTTCTCCTCGAAAGCGCCGCACTCGGCAATAAGTGCCGCCAGTTCATGCTCGCCACCGCCGGCGCCATCGGATTCGGTATCACCGCCGGCACCCAGCGGCGGCGGATCGCTTCCCTTGCGGAGGAAATGCAGAATAGCGCCCAGGGCGAAGATATCGCTCGCCGCCGTGGGATTGCCCCGGAACTGCTCCGGAGGAGTATAAGAAGGTCTGGCTGCGATAAAACCGGTGGTTCGCGAGTCGAGCACATGAGCGACATCGAAATCGAGGAGCTTGAGCCTGCCGCTCTCATCCAGGATCAGATTGTCCGGCGCCAGGTCGCAGTGGATGATCGGGTCGGGGCGGTCGTGCAAAAAGCTCAGAATCTCGCATAATTGCTCGCCCAGCTCCAGGACACGCGACTCATCCAGGGCTCCCTGCTTATCCACGAGCCTGCGGAGATTTTCGCCCCCGACATACTCCAGGACCAGATAAGCGTTTCCTTCTTCGCAAAAATAGTCGATCAGCCTGACGATCTGAGGATGCTTCAGACCGGCCAGCAATCTGGCGCTTCGTTCGAAACGACTTTTGGCGTCTTGAAGAATACGGACGTCGGCATAGCTGGGCAGGACAATCTCTTTGACCACCAGCTTCTCTCCGTCTTCATCTTCGGCGAGGCGAGCCAGATAAGTCGTACCCTGCCCACCGTAGCCGATCACTGTATCGACGACATACTTTCCACCCCCGACGCTTCTGGCCCCTTCCGATATGGCAAGAGGCTTGACCTCGGAATCTTGCTGCTCCAGCCAGAGGTCGGTGAACTGAATATCGGTGAGTACATTGGTAGCCCGCATGAACTCTTCGTTGAATTCCGCCTGGGCGGCATAGCGCTCGGTCATGCGCAGGAGATTATGACGCTGCTGCAGCTCCGGCAGCCGGCTGAGGTTGATCTTGATGCGCTCGTGATAGATCTCATCGCTCTTCTGTCCGATCTCGAGAACTCCCTCCAGGGGATCGCCGAATTCGCCGACCTTGTGCAATTCGATCTGGCTGACCTCGTCCCAGGCCATGAATCTGGCTCCGGAGCCGACACTGCCTCTGTCGACGAAGACGAAAGTCGGCGAGAATTTGCGCAAGGTCGGCAGCACAGCAGCCAGAACAAAGCCGATGAATGCCCAGATGATCCCCAGTATATAAGCCCCCTGGGAAGAGAAATAAGCAAGAGCCCCGGCGCCCAGGAGCTTGATCTGCAAAGCCAGGACATTGAGAGTATGCAACCAGCCCTGGGCGCCGACAGCGTCTCCATGAAGCGAATTGCTCAATTCGCGGCTGGCGTCCGCCACCATCCGGTCCATTACCGCACTGCTACTGGTGGCACTTATCAATTGCGCCTCGGCGCTGTAATAAGCCAGACCGCATACGACCACGAGCCACACACCGACATAGATCATGAAGAAGAGCCGCTCGTGGTCGTTCATCAACTGGAACATCGTGTCTTCGATGGGCGTTTTGCTCTGCTTGATGATCATGCTGTCCGATTCGCTGGTGCTGTGGAGAAATTTCAGAAGTCCCCTGGACTCCAGGGGCAGCACGTCGGAATAGGAAAAGGTGGCATCGGGATTTTCTTCTCGCAGCCTGACGATCAGCTCCCGGAGCCCGTCTTCCTCGTAGTCATTGATGGGGATCTTGAGCTCGCGCTCATCATTAAAACGCAGAACTATGCTCTCCTCGTAATTGTTCTCGAGGGTCCCCTGGTCGCCGGTTACCTCCACCAGATCCGATACCATGAGGGAATCCCGGAAGCTCGTGCCGATCACCATACGGTCTCCCTCGAGACTGATCCGGTTGTAAAAGCACTTATAAACGGCCGTTGCATAGAGAACCGGCACCACTGCACACCAGAAAGCAAAAAAGAAGTTCGGGATATACAAGAAGAACAGCGAAGTGCTCGGAAGAAAGCAGGTCTGGAGTACGCAGGAAATCGGGTGGAGCAGGAAAAGGGGCGAAAAAAGCAAAAGGAACCGCATCAGGGTTCGCTGCGGTCGCGGACGTAGTACGAACTTATTTCTGGCAGTCATGGCATCGGACTAGAAGCCCGCGCTCACGTCGAATCCACAGGTTGGACAGACAGTCGCTCCATTGAGCTTGGAATCGCAGATATCGCAGCGATCCGCCCGGACGTCCTCAGTGAGCTGGGGCTGGGTTTTCATCGAGACGACCTTCCAGGATCCGGTAATCATGCCGGAAGCCATGGAGGACATGTGATCGGCTTCCTGATCGCGATGGGTCTCTTTCATGAGCTCCGAGTAGCTCTTCAAGAGCCTTGTTGTTTCCGGGTGGTCGGAGCCGAAGACTTTGTTCTTGATCTCGAGCGACTTCTTGTACGCTTGCTCCGCATGGGCATATTTGCGCTGCACGTGATAGAGGGTCGCCAGGTTATGCAGAGCACAGGCCACATCAGGATGGTCCTTGCCGTGCACGGTCTCATAGATATCCGCCGACTTCTTGGCCATGGGCTCGGCATTCTTGAAGTCGGAGTTCTGATAATAGATACTCGCCAGCTTGCTGGCAGAGTGCGCGACGATGATGTCCTTCTTGCCCAGGGCCTTTTCCTTGATCTCGTGGCTGCGCCTGTAGAGCTCCGCCGCATCCTGGAGCTGTCCTCTGGCGAGCTTGGCTTCGCAGAGAGCCTCCAGGGCATTGCTCAGAGGAGCTCCGGTTACGCCGAACTTCTCGAGGATGCGTAGATTGACGGCAAGGAGACGTTCGGCAAATTCTATCTGGCCGTTCTTAATCGCCATATCGGCGCTGTACTTGTTGCTCTGGAAAGTGGCTTCAGCCTCTTCCTTGCCGAAAGAGATCAGCATCACTGCCGAGTCGGCCCCGGCTGTGCCGGCGCCGCCGGCATTGCCCCCGGCCGCCTTGGCGACAGCGCTGCCTGCAAACTGCCTGGTCTCCTGGCTCTGGGTCATCGGTGGATTGAGAACTTCGGAAGTGATCCAGTCGTTGACGGTAATGACGCCCGGAGCGACCCCGAGCTTGGCTGCCTCGTCCTTGCGCCCCATGGCATTGAGCAGATCGGCATAGAGCGACTGGACTTTCTGAGTGCACTGATGATTGGGACCCATCAGGGAGCGGCTCAGCTCCAGAGCCTTGGAATAGTGAATATTGGCTTCCTCGAGCCGCCTGGCGGCATGACAGATGAGAGCCAGGTCGATCTTGAAAGCGAGGAGATTGCCGCGGCTCAGCTCCTGGTCCTTCTCATGTATCTGGACGAGTTTCTGGCAATGCTCGGCAGCTTCCAGGAATTTCGCCTGATACCAGAGACACTGGGCAAGCTTCTCCAGGGTGTAGATAAAGCGATCGTCGGACTCCTCGAAATCAGCGGCTTCCATCATGGCAGCGAAAAGGACCGCCTCGGCATCGGCGAAACGCCGCTCTCCCAGGGCTTTTTCGGCTGATTCCTTATACTTGGTCCATTGCTTGCTGGCTTTGGTCAAAGAGCCTTTTTTAGACATCGAAAGTCAAAATCCCTCGGGAAAACGCTTCTCAAAGTTAGACATACCCCACCGGGGCGCCAGATCTGCTGTCAAGATATATTTTCGGACCAAGATGAAACAAAAGCCCGGTTTCCCGGGCCTCTCGTTTAATCTTTCTGGGGCGGGTCCACGCAACCTGCGCGGATCTGATTCAGCCTCATTTACTACATTTGCCGTTCCCCAGGTCGATGGATGCGGTGGGGAAACCAAGCTCGGGCATGCCTCGCCGGGCGAAAATCTCCTCTGTCTCCCGGCTGGCGGAGCCGCTCGCCGAAGGCGATGACGCTTCCATGCTGCCCCAGGTGCCGGCGGAGAGGGCCTGCTGGTTCTCGATCTGACCTGCGGTCTGGGCTTCCTGGGACTCGAAAGGACGGTTGAGGTTTGTATCGGCTTTGGAAATGGACATGGTAAGGCGCCTCCGGAGAAGAGTTTCTCGGAAACTCGGAGAATGGCTTTGCGAATCGGACAATGGGGAAGATTCGGCTTGAGGATTTCGATATTGTAAGCAGCAATTGTGATCATTTGGTGCCGCAGGAGAGATCCATTACAAAAGCGCTCTCGACTGACGACGAGAGCGCTCGAGAAGAAACTGTTTCAGCTCTACTGAGTCGGGACTGGCGTGTAGACGGGCTTGGAGCCTTTCTGCCATTCCACCTTGTAGTCCTGCTTGTTCTGAGTATCCACGGTGGTGGTGAAGCCCTGCCCTTTCGTATAAGAGGTCGTCTTGTCATAGCCGTAGCTATCACCACCGGCAGTATTGAAATCACGGCCTTTTGTCATGCTACCGGTGCCGCTTCCGGCGTCATAATTGTTGGTCTTGTAACCGTTAGCGCTGGCACCGTTGGCGGCTTGTGCATTAAAGCCTTTCTGGGTATAGCCGCCGACTCCCTGCTGATATTGCATGTCGGAGCCCCGGTTGAATGTCCCTCCATTTGCTCCTGTAGCCTCGATTCCGGACTTATGAAAGGCTCCGTTCTCGGGGCTGTAACCCGTGGCCCCGCCGCGTTTCCAGCCGCCGCCTGCGGGCGTCGTCCCCTGGGAGCCGGAGGCATGCAAGCCACCCGCTCCTTGTTTGAAGGCGTTGAAGCCGCCCCGGTTCAGGGTGCCTCCGTTGGGTCCGGCATACTGGCCGCCCTGGGCGCTCATGCCACCCTGACCGAAGAGTCCTGCCCGCACGCCGGCTCGGCGACCATACTGGCCCTGCTGGGAGAAAGTCGTGGCGGTGCCGTTCGCCCCCAGGAAACGGCGGCGGCTGGCCTCCGCCGGCTGCAGGGACTGAGCCAGGAGCACAAGGGACAGGACCGAGCCTGCCATCAAAAATTTGAGTTTCATTGGTGATTCACTCTCCTTTCATCGGACTACGAGAGTGAGACCACCAGGCCGGAGGAAAGTTGCGCCCTCTCCTGATTAAAAACCGCTCAGGCTTTCACCAGGAGCTCTTCATAACGCTCCGAATCCTCTGTGGGGGCAAGGGCGAAAGCATCGAAGCGCTCACCATTGATCGATGTGCCTCCATAACGAAACGGTCCGGCACTCTTCACGAAGTCCGCAGGAAAATCGAGGGTCGGCCTGGACACTTTGTCGAGCCGGTCCATATGTTCTCCGCTCAAGACGAGCTCTAGAGATTTGAAATTGTCCTCGAGCTGCTTGAGAGTGCGAGCCCCGATGATGGGAGAAGCCACCCCCGGCTTTTTCAGGAGCCAGGCAAGGGCCACTGCCGCCGGGCTGACTCCGAGATCGCCGGCCACCGCCACCAGCTCTTCGACGATATCGAAGTTGCGATCGGTGAGATGGGCTTTCACCCAGTCACCGCGCTCTGGATCAGCCGTCTCGGCATCCTTGCGCTTGTACTTGCCCGAGAGCACACCCTGCTTGAGCGGCGACCAGGGAGTCACTCCCATTCCCATCTCCAGTGACATCGGAATGAGTTCTCCTTCCACGGTCCTCTCGATGAGCGAATATTCGATCTGCAAAGCGATGATTGGCGCCCAGCCGTGGGCCCGGGCGATCATCTGAGCCTGGGTAGCCTTCCAGGCCGGCGTATCGGAGAAGCCTATATAACGAACCTTGCCCGACGAGACCAGATCATTGAGAGCGCTCATGGTCTCTTCGATGGGGGTGAAACGATCCCAGCAATGCAGCCAGTAGAGATCGATATAGTCGGTCTGCAGCCTGCGGAGGGAGTTTTCGCAAGCCTGGAAGATCGACTTGCGGCTGGCGCCACCACCATTGGGATCACCGGTATAGAGATTGCCGAAGAATTTCGTGGCGATCACGAGCTGATCGCGCCTGTGGACGCTTTTACGGATATAGTCGCCGATTATCTTCTCGGAGTGGCCTCGGGTGTAGAGATTGGCCGTATCGAGGAAATTGCCTCCCTGGTCCATATAAGTCTTGAGGACTTCGCAGGACTCCTCCACTGTCGAGCCCCAGCCCCAGTCCTTGCCGAAAGTCATGGTGCCCAGACAGAGCGGGCTGACTCTCAAGCCGGAATGTCCCAGAGTCACATAGTCATTGAGTGCCATAGCCGGATCTCCTGTTGTCGGGGCCGACGATCATATCGTCTTGCCAACCGCAGAGATCACCGCCGAGCAAATTATTTCTCTCGAGCCCGGAAAGCCTTCAGCCATTTCTCGATATCGTAGTCTTTTCCCGGATCCAGATTAGCCCCGTCCACACCGGCCGCGCCCCAGGGTGGTTGAGTGCCACCATGACTGGTGTAAGCCCAGGTGGTCATATCGGCGGCCTCTCTGGCTGTGATCTGACCGAGAGCCAGTCCCTGACCGACCATAGAAGCGAAAAAGCCGCAGCGCACGTCGCCGGGATTTTTCTTCGGATCATCGATAAAGGTAGCGGCTTTGTCGCCCACCAGCCTGCCGGAATTGTAGCCGACCAGGAGAAACTCGCGAAAATGGTGAGTAATCGAATTGGTCGGATCGACATCGGCCACATTCGAGTTGAATCCTTCGCCAGCCCTGCCTGAGCCTACGATGGACTGATAGACATGCTCCAGGGCCGAGCCGGCATAATCCGGCCCGCCGCCCACCAGCTCGCGGCCACGATCTTTGAAAAAGCCCATGGGTTTTTCCGAGAGAACCAGGCCTGTGTAATCGCGGAAGAGCGAAGACTGGCTGCTCTTGAAGATATTCCAGGAGCCGGGCTCCCGGCCGTTTGCTTCGGCCAGATCGGCAGCATTGTTGAGAGTATGAGTGAAATATTCAGCCGGATTGATCTTGCCATCCTTCAGATCCGGCAGCTCCCGGATGGTCTTGTGATACATCTCTTTCATGTCCGGCGAGAGCCCCTCGATCTCGAGCTTCTGCCCGGGAGTCAGGGGCCCGAGACCGCAACGTGCGGCGAGCCTGTCATAGTCATCGAAGATCTGTTTGTCTTCCTTGCTGGCCAGAGCATCTGTAAGACGGTCTCCCAGGGAGTGATGCTCGGTCTTGTCACCCTCCACAGAGATTTCGGGTATCGTGCCGGCCTGGGCGAGGACAAGACTATCCTTCCGGCTCTGCTCGCTGGCATCCCGGGCCGTGCCCCTTCCCTCCGGCGAGGCGAGAAGAGCTCCTCCGTCGATGGCATGAGGCTTGGCTTGATCGCCGTGCGAAGCAGTCGATTCGATAGGCTGCTTTTCAGCGCCGTCGACCATATTGTCAGTCTCCTTCAGGGTCACCGGATACTTTATTCCCCGGCAAGCCCCTTTTCTAATTGCGAGTGAGTGCCGGTATCTACACACCCCCGGGACTTTTTGGACGGGACCAGGGGGAGTATTTTATTTTGGAGGCTGAATTCGAAAAATCGCAATATTGCGATTTTTCCATTCTCGCAGAAGAAAAAAAGTTCTTCCTCCCCTCCAGCTCTGCGGGCTGAAGTGAAAAAACTCTGGATGTTGTCCAGGAATTCCCCTTCGCCGAATAGATATAGCTACCCACTCACTTTGCTGCATTTTCAACAAGAGGAACACCAATGGCTAATAATCTGCATGGCCTGGAGATAGAAGGCGCCGGTCCGAATCAGGGCGCCTCCACGAGCGACCTTTTCACCCGGCTGTTCGAGAAGACCGGAGACGGCAAGATACAGGACCGTCATCTGGTAAACGCTCAGAGCGGAGGCGTGAATTTCGCGGACATCATGGGCGATATGCAGAAAGATATCAATCGCAAGGTCGAGGATTCCATAAAGAAAGGTGTCTATGTGCCGCCTGACAAGGCGCCGAGCCCCGGCTCCAGAGCTGCCGAGCTCACCGCCGACATGATGCGGAACACAGGAGCTAACGGCGAAGTCGATGGCGGCTTCAATTTAGGCAACCTGGGCGATCCGGGCTTCTATCGCAGCCCGGACGGCAAAGACAATTACAACGACAAATGTGCCGAAGCCAATACCGAGGTCAGCACCAGAGAGCGAGAGATCGCCAACAAGATGTGGAACGCCCTGCCCCCCGAGCAGCGAGCCAGGATCAAGCAGGAGCAGTCCGATCTCGATACATATAATTCGCAAACGGTCTATCGCATTCATCCTGACCCGCCCGCCACTCCGACCCTGGATAAATTCAGAGAGAGCCTCTCCCGGTCCCTGGCCCCCCTGGAAAAACAGAGAGACGCCAACAATCACCGGGCATGGGAAGAGCTTCCGGTGGAAGAGAAAGCCGAAATTTTACGTGCCATCGAGCAGAGAAAACACTTCCACGCCCTCTGACACGGGAAAGACCGGCTCTTTTCTGGGCATATCTGTATCAATATGGATGCAGAAAAAATCGATATCGAGCTCAAAGTCGGCGAAGAAAACCCCGATAGCGCTGAGCTGATTACCATATGCGATCGATTCGAGACCCTCTCCCTTCTGGGAGAAGGCGGCATGGGACGAGTGTTCGAGGTAAGGGATCGGGAGCTCGATTCGCATTTCGCCGTCAAAGTCCTCGACGACTCCCTGACGAAGGATCGGACAGCCCTGGCTCGCTTCGTCCAGGAAGTAAAATCGATCAGCAAGCTCAATCATCCCAATATCATCGGGGTCTATGAAAACGGCACCACTAATAGTGGCGCGCCCTATCTCGTCATGGATCGCCTGGAAGGGAAAACCCTGGGGCAGTCCGTGAAAAACGACGGACCTTTCGAGGCGAACCGGGCTATCGATATATTCCTGCAGATCGCCGAAGCCCTGGAGCATGCCCACAGAACCGGGATCATCCACCGCGACGTGAAACCGAGCAATGTCATGCTATGCCGCAGCGAAAGCGGTCTGGAAACTGTAAAAGTCCTGGACTTCGGCATCGCCAAAGTGATGCCCATGGCCGATACCGCCGCCACCCTGACACAGACCGGCGAAGTCTTCGGCAGCCCCATGTATATGAGCCCCGAGCAATGCGAAG
>JAGQHH010000408.1 GCA_020431945.1 Cyanobacteria bacterium HKST-UBA02
AGCCACGAGCTGCGCACTCCCCTGAACGGTATATACGGCATGGTCCAGCTCGCCCTCGACACCAGTCTCACAGAAGAGCAGAGAGAATATCTGGATACGGTCAAAACCTCCACCGAGCTCCTCACTGGTATAGTCGACGAGCTTCTCGATTTCTCCAAGATCGAATCCGGTCAGCTCGTCCTCTTCCCGGAGCCAATCGATCTGAGGGAGCGCCTGAACGAGCTCCTGCGCATATTCATAGCCAGAGCCAGGGACAAGAATCTCGAGATCGTAGTCAGGGTCCAGGACGAAGTGCCCAGGATCATAGTGGCGGACTGGAACAGGCTGAGACAGATCCTTCTGAACCTGGTGGGCAATGCCCTGAAATTCACCGATGAAGGAAAAGTCGAGATCACCGTGGGTGTTGACGCTGCCGACGGCGATTCCCTGACTCTCCGGTGGCAGGTGCGAGACACCGGCATCGGTATCTCGGAAGCGCACCAGCAGGTGATCTTCGATGCTTTCGTGCAAGCCGACAGCTCGGTCTCCCGCAAGTACGGAGGCACCGGACTCGGTCTCACCATCGCGCACAACCTCGTCCAGCTCATGGACGGTTGGATCTGGCTGGAGAGCGCTCCGGGAGAAGGGAGCTCTTTCACATTCAATATAAAAGTGCAGGTTCCCGACGATATCCAGATTCAGGCCGCCGCCAACAAAGAAGTTCTCCTCAGCGATCTGCCGGTACTGATCGTCGACGACAATTCATCGAACCGCAAGATTCTCGCTCGCATGGTCGAGAACTGGGGAATGAAACCGACCACCGCATCCAGTGCCTCCTCGGCCGTGGACAGACTCCTGAGCGCCTATGAGTCAGACCGACCTTTCAGGCTCGTGCTGGTGGACTATGCCATGCCGGAATGCAACGGACTCCAGCTGGTCGAGCAGATCCGGGCCGATCAGCGAATCTCCGCCATCGAGATCATCATGATCAGCTCGGTCAAAGAGCCGGCTCTCTTCCAGCATGCCCGTCTGAGCAAGGTGAGCGACATCATTATCAAACCGGTCAGCGAGCCGGAGTTGCTCGGTGCCGTGATGAAATGCGTCAAGAGACTGGGCGAAAGGGATGACGGCAGCAACCAGGAAAAAGACCTGAGCGATACTCAGCAGCTCTCCCGCAGCTTTCGCATTCTCATCGCCGAGGACGACAGAGTCAACCAGATCATTCTCAAGAGACTCCTGGAGAAAAGAGGCCATGTCTGCACCGTCGTTCCCGACGGCCAGGCTGTGCTCGAAGAACTGAAAACCACCAGCTTCGATGCCATCATCATGGATGTCCAGATGCCCATCATGGATGGTATCACCACCACCCTGATTATCAGGGCGCAAGAGGAAGAGTCGGGCCAGCACATACCGATAGTCGCATCCACCGCCTTTGCAATCAAAGGGGATCGCGAACGCCTCTTCAAGGCAGGGATGGACTCTTATATCTCCAAGCCTTACTCCGCCACCGAGCTATACAAAGAAGTCGACACAGTCTGCCGCCGGCTGCCTTACAGAGCCGCTCCTCTGCCTCCACCTCTGGTCGATGAAAGAGGGCTTCCTTCCCTCTTCGGGCATGACGCCGAGCTCTTGCAGGAAGCCGTGGCATCTCTGCTCGAGGAGATCCCCCTCTACCGGAGCAGACTCGAGCAGCATCTGGACCGCGGAGAATTCACAGAGCTCGAGATCCTCGCTCATTCGATCAAAGGAGCCATGGCAAACTTCCGCGCCGAGAAGGCAGCTCGCACGGCGGCAGCCATCGAAGAATCGGCAAGAGGCAAAGACGCTCCCAGGGCCAGGGAGCTTTCGATGGTCATGCTCGAGCAACTGGATTCGGTGGCATCACTACTGGCCAAATATGTGAACGAAGATGAATGAGAGGCCGATCCTTGTAGTCGATGACGACACGCACTCCCGAAAGCTCGTCACCATCATCCTCGAGAAAGCCGGCTATGAGGTGATAGCAGTCGATGGCGGTGCCAGAGCCCTGGATATATTGACTGCTGTCGATGCACCGTCACTGGTGGTATGCGACTGGATGATGCCGGAGGTGAACGGCATCGACGTTTGCCGGGCAATCCGCCAGGCGCCGGCCGAAGAGTATGTCTATTTCATCCTGCTCACCGCCAAGACTCAAACAAAAGACATGGTGGAAGGCATAGAAGCCGGTGCCGACGACTACCTGACCAAACCCTTCGACAAAGGCGAGCTCCTGGCCCGGGTTCAGGCCGGCGAGAGAATCCTCGATCTCCACAAGAAACTCCTGGACAAGAAGAACACCATCAAAGATTTCGCCTACGCCCTGACCCACGATCTGCGCACCCCGATGCTCGCTCTCAATATGACCATGCAGCAATCCATAGACGGTCTCTACGGAGAGCTTCCGGAAGCGTATCAAGCACTCCTCAAAAAGAGTATCGCCTCGATAAGAGATCTCCTGGATCTCACCGACGCCCTCCTTGCCGTGGCCAAATACGATGAAGACGTGATCAGCCTGGAGAAGAGCGAGAACGATCTCGATCATGTCATCGACGACTGCTGCTCTTCCCTGGAACCGCTTATCTTAGCCAAGAAGATCCATCTGAGCCTGAGCAACAAGGGCGATACCGTCATCGTGAGTGCCGATCGCTCCGAGCTCAAGAGGCTGGTCTTCAACCTGGTGGCCAATGCCATCCGCTATACTCCCACCGGTGGATCGATAATGGTCTCATGGAAAAGTGCTGAAGGCTCTGCCTGCCTGACGGTGGAGGACTCCGGCGAAGGCATCCCGGAATCGTACGAAGCACATCTATTCAAGCGCTTTCACAAGTCCGAGAAGGGCCGCAAAACCATCGGCACCGGTCTCGGTCTCTATCTCTGCCACCGTATCGTCGAAGAGCACGGAGGCTCGATCTCGTACCGGAGATCGAGCCTGGGTGGAAGCGCCTTTACCGTTATTCTGCCTCTTTCACTGTAGCCGGCGAATCAATGTTTGCCGCGGGTGTCTCTCCAGAAGCCTCGGCCGGAGTCACAGCAGGAGACTCGGCTGGGGTCACTGCCGGTGATACTGCCTGCCGGTCATTCTCGGATTTCGCCGGCAATCCGGGCACGCTCAGGGGCGGCACCGAGAGCGGCTTATCCCTGCGCAGTTCGTACTGCGACTCCATCTGCTCGAGCTTGAGAAGAGCCTGATCCATGGTCTGTTGATTGGTGAGGAGCACATACCCCATGGCGATGACCAGAACAAGCAATATCAGTGCCACTGCCCAGCCAATCTCGGAATCATTGCGCACCACCTCGGTACGCTCGACGATAATGTCCCGTCCGCTAGTATCCACGTCGCCTCGACGCTCGAATTTAGTCTGTGTAGTCATAACAACCTCCATTTTTCGCTCCCCCATCGAGGAGATTCAACGAAGAGATAGCGCACCGGAGAACGGGTCATGCTACTGCGCGTAACGAATTATCTTCGTCCTGGTCAGGCGGCTGCAAAAGGTCTTCACCGCCTCATCCGATATCCCTTTGCAATCGGAGACCACCAGGGTGACCAGGGAAGTCATCGGATAGAGCGAATAGAGTCCCTGGTCGGTCAGGTGCTGGTTGCCGGCAAGATTGAGATGGACAAGACGCATCTGATTCAATGCCGCCAGATCATCGTCTCTGATATCGAGATCGGATATATCGAGAGTCATGAGATTGGGAATGACGGCGACCTCCCTGATATTGCGGGAGACGATACCACTTCCCCTCAAAGACAGTGTATTGAGTATGTTCAGCCGATCGAGCTTTCTGAGACCTTTTCCTTTCAGGTCCTTGCAATCGAGCAGTGAAAGGGACTGGAGCCCGGCCCGCTTTCCCAGCGACTCGAGACAATCATCGGTGACGGCAAGACCGCGCAACTCCAGGGCGGATAGCCTGGGACAATCGACCAGATGCTCGATACCCCTGTCCGAAATATTCTTCGCTCCCTCGATAACGAGCTCCTCCAGAGAAGAGAGCCGAGAGACCGCCGCAAGAGCATCATCGGAGAGACCGGTCCCGACGATCTTCAAACCGCTGATTGCTGCTGCCGCCTCGCTCTTGCCGATTCCGACAAGAGCCGCATCGGTAACCCCCTCGCCGGTTATCTTCAAATCTTCAGGCTTCTCTGTCGAAACGAATTCCAGATATTCGGCATCGCTGCAATTCTTACCGGAAGGCGACTGCCACATTTCAGACTCGCTATTCTGCTCGGGCTTGTGCTCGATTACCGGAGGCAGAGCACGAGCCTCATCCGATTTCATGATCGCCTGCTCGCTGAAGTCTGAGAGATCGGGTTCTTCCGGTCGATCTGCGCGCGTCCCCTTCAAATTGCCCGCGGTCTGCATCACCCCGAAAGCAATCAGACCGACAGCGATCAAAGAAACGACGAATATGGTCCGGGAGGCTCGAGGCGAGATATTGATTCTCTTATAGACCCCCGAAATGGCATGAACCCCGCTCACCAGACTGGAAGAGCGAGCACGCTCCGCCTCGACATATTCGAGCAGGGCACCGCGCAGATCCAGAGCGGTCTGAAAGCGGTCATCAGGATTTTTCGCAAGACAGCGAGCGACGATGGTCTCGAGCTCCGGGGCGAACTGTCGATCGAGAGCGATCTCGCCCAGAGTCGGTGGCGCCTTCTGGACCTGCATCAACATGGTGGCATGCACGTTCTGCCCCTCGAAAGGCTTCCTTCCGGTTAGCACCTCGAAGATAAGACAACCCATGCTGTAAATATCCGAGCGCTCGTCCACGGATTTGCCCGATGCCTGCTCAGGGCTCATATAAGGCGGGCTTCCCAGCATCGCCCCGGTCCTGGTCAACCTCTGATCTTCGGCCATCAGCTTGCCGAGCCCGAAATCGAGAATTATAGCCAGGGGAGGATTGTTGTCTCTTTCCACAAGCATGATATTGGAAGGTTTGATATCTCTGTGAAGAATGCCGCCGGCGTGGGCATGGGCTATCCCCTCCAGGATCTGGACGCAAATCGGAACCGCATCCGGAGGCTCGAATGCGCCATTATCGGCGATTAGCCTGTCGAGACTCCGGCCGGATACCATATCGGTAACAAGAAAAAGAGTACCGTCGTCGGAATAGCCGAAATCGAGCACCGTGAGAATATTGGGATGGCTGAGTTGCGCGAGCAGGCGCGCCTCCATATGAAAGCGAGCCGCGTCGTCATCGTTGAAACTCCAGGCCACGACTTTGACTGCAACATCCTTATCGAGCTTGAGATCCCGGCAACGATAGACAAGACCCATACCACCACGACCGATCTCGTCGATCACCTGGTAGCGATCGTGACTGAAGACCGGGTCACCGGCATGCTCTCCTATCGGCTCGTCTATGGGCTCTTCGATCAATGAAGCAGATCTCGTTCTCGAACCAGCCAATTATACGCTCTGTGACGAGAGAGGCGCGAGCATAAAAGGAAAGAATGAGAATCGAGAACTCAGAGGTAGAGCTTCAGCTCTCTATCGAAGTCACAGGACTTCAAACAAGTAATCATCAGCTTCCTCAGAGATGCTCTTTTTTA
>JAGQHH010000409.1 GCA_020431945.1 Cyanobacteria bacterium HKST-UBA02
CCGCAGATGCCGAGCTTCAGGTCCGGACGAGTTTGCAGACCGTATTCCACGGCAATCTTCATGAGCTTGCCGACCCCTTCGAAGTCCAGGACTTCGAAAGGATTATCCGACAGCACTTTCACCTGCTCGCCCTGACAGTCGAGACCATCGAGATAACGATTGAGGAATTTTCCTTCGGCATCATCCCGGCTGTATCCGAACGTCATCTGGGTGAGATCGTTAGTGCCGAAACTGAAGAATTCGGCATACTCAGCGATCTGGTTGGCAGTCAGGCATGCCCGGGGAATCTCGATCATGGTGCCGAATTTATAGTCGACTTCCGTACCGGCTCTGGACATGACCTCTCTGGCCACCGCCTCGAGCTGGGTACGGGCGATCTTGAGCTCGTTGACATGACCGATGAGGGGGATCATGATCTCCGGGAAGACTTTCACGCCCTTCTTACTGACTGCGATTGCCGCTTCGAAAATGGCGCGCACTTGCATCTCGTTGATCTCGGGATAAACGAGACCGAGTCGGCAGCCTCTGAGACCCATCATCGGGTTGGACTCTTGTAAGCCGGCCACGGTCTTGAGCACCGCCTCTTTCTTGCGCAGCTCGACACCACCATCGCCTTTGGCTTTCATGGTGGCAATCTCTTCGATGAGCTCTTCGGGTTTGGGGAGGAACTCATGAAGGGGCGGATCGAGAAGACGGATGGTGACCGGCAGCCCGTCCATGGCTTCGAAGATGCCTTCGAAGTCTTCCTTCTGCATGGGGAGCAGCCTGGCAAGAGCATTCTTGCGGTCATCTAGATTGCCGGACATGATCATCTCCTGGACCACCGGCAGGCGATCCTGGCTCATGAACATATGCTCGGTGCGGCAGAGACCGATACCTTCGGCACCGAACTCCCGGGCGAGCTTCGCGTCTTTGGGAGTATCGGCGTTGGCTCGTATTCTCAGCCTGCGTGCCTCGTCGGCCCAGGAAAGAAGGGTTGTGAACTCTTGCGAGAGCTCGGTCTCCTGGGTCTTCACTTTGCCTGAGAAAATCTCGCCGGTGCTACCGTCTATGGAGACCCAGTCGCCTTTGTTTATGACTTTCTCGCCGGCATGGAAAAGACCCTGATTCATGTCGACCTTGATGGCGTCGCAGCCCGCCACGCAGGGTTTGCCCATGCCTCGTGCCACCACGGCGGCATGGCTGGTCATCCCGCCCCGGCTGGTGACCACGCCCTGGGCAGGCACGATACCGTGGATGTCGTCAGGACAGGTCTCGATCCGGACCAGGATGACTTTCTCTCCCTTTTCCGAGAGGCTGGCAGACTCGCCGGGATCGAAAACGACCTTGCCGATGGCGGCGCCGGGGGAGGCATTGAGGCCGGTGGCAAGAAGATGACCCTCCTTTTTGGCACGCTTTTTATCTTCGCTATCGAAACTCGGCAGAAGAAGCTGGTTGAGCTGCAGAGGCTCGACCCTGGAGAGAGCCTCGTCACGGCTGATGATCCCCTCGTCGGCCATGTCCACGGCGACTTTCACGGCAGCGGCGGCGGTGCGTTTACCGGTACGGGTCTGAAGCAGATAGAGCCGGCCCTGCTCCACGGTGAACTCGATGTCCTGCATGTCGCGATAGTGCTTCTCGAGAAGGCCGACATTGGTGAGGAGCTCCTCATAGACTTTCGGCATACGCTGGGCCATGCTGGCGATTTTCTCCGGGGTGCGCACGCCTGCCACCACGTCCTCGCCCTGGGCGTTAACGAGATATTCGCCATAGAGGACTTTCTCCCCGGTGCTGGGGTTGCGGGTGAAGCAGACACCGGTGGCGGAGCTGTCGTCGAAATTACCGAAGACCATGGACTGAACGCTGACAGCGGTGCCGAGATTGTGATCGATCTTGTGCAGGTTGCGATAATAGACAGCCCGGCTGTTGTTCCAGGACTTGAATACGGCTTCCACAGCGCCGAAGAGCTGCTCTTTGACGTCCTGGGGGAACTGGCTGCCGGTCTTCTTCTCGACCAGGGACTTGTATTCGGAGACCAGATCCCTGAGGTGCTGGACTTCGAGCTGGGCATCGGATTCGATACCGAGACCGTCTTTCTTCTCTTCGAGAATGTCCTCGAACTCATGCTTGCTGACGCTGAGAACGACATTGCTGTACATCTGGATGAAACGTCTGTAGCTGTCCCAGGCGAAACGCGGATTGCCGGTGAGACCGGCCAGGGACTCCACGGTCTTGTCATTGAGACCGAGATTGAGAATGGTGTCCATCATGCCGGGCATGGAGAATTTTGCTCCGGATCGCACCGAGAGCAGAAGCGGTTTGTCCAGATCGCCCAGCTTCTTGCCCAGACTCTTCTCGACCTTTGCAAGCTCTGTCAGGACTTCATCAAAGAGCCCCTCCGGGATCTTGCCTGTCTTGCTGTATTCCCGGCAGGCCAGGGTGAGGATGGTGAGACCGGGAGGCACATTGACACCGCTGGCGATCATCTGAGCCAGTCCGGCGCCCTTGCCGCCCAGCAACTCGCGCATCTCGGCGACATCGCCGCCGAACACCTTGTAAGCGTCATCGAAGAGGAAGACCCGTCTCTTGCCGATCTTCTCCAGGGTTTTGGTGGTTTCGGTGGTGCTCAGCATGGTGGGAGCCTCCTTGCTCTGTTTTACTCACTGTCTGATGAACATGTAGACCTCGCTGGAGATCTCTTCGATTGCTTTTGCGGATACATCGATCACGTGGCATTTGAGCTCACGAAAAATTTTGCGGGCATAGTTGACCTCCTGCCTGATTCTTTCCGGATCGGCATAGTCATTTTCCTGGGGCATCTTGAGAAACTGAGCCCGGGTGGTCCTGATCTCCTGGAGCAGATACGGCTCCAGGTGCAATCCGACGATTTTGCGTGGAGGTACTTGAAAAAGGCTCAGGGGTGGATCGACACCGTAGACGATGGGCACATTAGCGGCTTTCAGACCGAAGTGGTGAGCCAGATACATGCAATTGGGCGTCTTGCTGGTCCGGGAGACCCCGGTCAGGATGACGTCTGCTTGCAGAAGCCCGTCCGGGTTCTTGCCGTCATCGAAGCGGATAGCGAAGTCCACCGCCTCGATCCGCTTGAAATAATCCTCGTCCAGAAGATGCAGGCGCCCGGGCTGGGAAAGAGGCACCTGACCGGTGAGCTGGGAGATCCGATCGATCAGGGAGCCGAGCAGATCGATGGTGACGATTCCATACTTGGCGGCTTCCCGCTCCAGGGTCTCGCGATATTCCGGGAGCACCAGGGTGTAGGCGATCACAGCATGATCCGAAGCCACCTCTCTGACCAGGGATGCAATCTGCTCCAGGGCTTTCACCTGGGGCAGCCGATAAATCGAGGCTCGCCCCGGAGGAAACTGGACCACCGCAGCCCTGGCCACAGCTTCGGCGGTCTCGCCACTGCTGTCCGACAGAGTAAAAATGATGAGCCCGCGTTTTTCGTCAGCGGTTGCTGTTCTTATCTCGCTCTTGTCAGGCTCGTTCAAAGGTTAGAATTGACTATGAATTTGTCACATGTATCAAACGGCTCATTTTTAACATCCATTGCATATAAGATCAGAATTCGGTACAGATATCTTTATGAATAGATTAGTCAAGTAGAATATTAGAGATGAGGGAGCCAGTGACACCGAAAAAAGACAGGACAGGCAGGACCGGAGCCGTGCCCGGCGTAATTTTCAGCACCTTTCTCCTGTTGCTGGGTCTGGCATTGGGTTCGGCCCTCACAGGTTGCGGTCCGGAACCCGGAAACAAGGACCAGACCGGATCGGACATCTTCCTGATCTTCGAGAGACTCAAGCCGGTCCTGGAGAAAGACCTCCAGGTACCGCCGGAAGCCATCACCATGGGCGCCAATCTCAAGAAAGACCTCGGCGCCGAGGAATTCGAGCTGGATACTATCTGTCTGGAGCTCAACAATATCTTCGACGCCGATCTCAGTCTGGAAGATTTTCGCAAGCTCGGGACCGTAGGTGAGATGGTCGACTATATCCGGATTCACAAGAAACCCGTTGCTAAAAAAGTCGAGGGAGCACCGAATCTATAATCAGACCAGAAGAAAAGAAAGATTTCGAGGCGGTCCGGCAGGTGATCGAGCTGGCCTTCGGCAGCGGTCCTGATGGCAATTGCGGCGAGGCTGATCTGGTGGAGATGTTGCGGGAGACGCACAGCTATATACCGGAACTCTCCCTGGTGGCGGAAAACGGCTCTATAAACGGTCATATCATGGTGAGCCGGGTGACACTCGAGCCCGGGCCCGGACAGGCGACTGATTCTACAGTAGCGGCCCTCGCCCTTGCACCGCTTGCGGTGTCACCTGAGCACCAGGGACGGGGTATCGGAAGCAGCCTGGTGAGAGAGTCGGTTAAACTCGCCGATGAGCTCGGTCACGGGCTCATCATCGTCCTGGGAGACCATCGCTACTACCGGAGGTTCGGGTTCGAGACAGCCTCGGCATTCGGGATCCGGTGTCCTTTCGAAGTACCGGAGGAGCACTATATGATCCTGCCCCTGTCAGGATACAGAACGGAAATGAAAGGGCTCGTCGTCTACCCGGAGCCGTTCAAATCGGTATAGTGACGCACTGCCTCAGAGCCAGCAGATCGAGGTCCTTTTCGATATTCTTCTTGAGATTGCCC
>JAGQHH010000410.1 GCA_020431945.1 Cyanobacteria bacterium HKST-UBA02
GTCGTCTTGCCGGCTCCGTTCGGTCCGATAAATGCGAAGACCTCGCCTTCTTCGACGGTGAAGCTTACCTGCTTGAGCGCCTGAACCTTGCCGCGCTTGTACGTTTTCGATAAGTCGCTGACGGTTATCAAACCTGGAGCCCCATCCTCAGATCGTAAGTGCGATATACCCGTCAATCAGTGACATGAAAGAGTTTGTCGTCTGGCTGTGTGAGCCGGGCCCCTTGCGCCTTGCTGGGTGGAGCGCTTGTCTCCATTCGAATTCTTGTGGAGAATAGTCCAGGATAGATCTACCCGAGGGGGCTGACCATGGTATACGATCCGGAGCTAGCTGAGCGGCTTGCCGCAGTCGTGGGCGATTATTCCGGGATGGAGCCGAAAAAGATGTTCGGTGGGGTCGCCTGGCTTCTTAACGGCAATATGTGCGTGGGTGTCCACAAAGACCGCTTGATCATTCGAATTGGTAGCGACAGTGTAAGAAAGATAGCCGGTGAGCCACATGTTGGCCCCATGGACATCACTGGAAGACCGATGAAGGGCTGGGCGATTGTTGCGAAGCAAGGGCTTGCGTCGAAGAAAGATCTCGAGCGCTTCATCTCTTTGGCGGTGGATTTCGTCGCGGAGCTACCACCCAAGTACTGAGAGGTCGTTGCCGGCGGAAACTATATCCTTCCGGGTAAGAACTGATAGCAGGCGGGGAATCTATGAGCGAGAAGGGCAAGCAGGCAGGAGCAAGCGAAGAGATTTGCCACCGCTGCGGCCAGCCGAAAAAGTCCAGCCGCGAAGGCACTTTTACGCGCTGGATAGTGGCTTGCACCTGCGACCTCGCTTCTGAAGAAGAGTCTGTCGTTCCGGTAGAAACGGCTCATTTCTGCGCAACCTGCGGTAAGAGGATCGGGGTCGGCAGGCAGGGCTCTTTCACCCAGTGGATCTTTCGCTCGGATATTTGCAGTTGCGAGACTCCGGTGGTCTTCCAGCGTCAGGTCCCCATCGACAGGGAGTCATCCACCGGCGCCACCGGCGCCTTCGATGCCGACAGCGAAGAGCCGGAACTCGTGCCGGATCCCGAAGTAGCGGAATATGCAGAAGCCATTGGGTCCATCGCCGGGGATCGCTACCGGCCGATTTCTCTGCTTGGAGCAGGAGCCACCGGTACGGTCATTTTGTGCCGCGATCATCTGCTCCAGAAGAATGTCGCCATCAAGTGCTTGAGAGTCCTGGGCGAAGAGCAGGTGATCCGGTTTCAGCAGGAAGCCAGGGCAGCCTCAAAGCTCAGCCATCCCAATGTCGTGACGGTGCTCGACTTCGGTGCCTCCACAGAAGGTGAGCCCTATCTGGTCATGGATTTAGTAAATGGCATAAGTCTCGATCGGTTCATAGAAGAGCACGGACCTATGCCGGCCGAGAGAGCAATCGTGATTATTGAGAAGATCTGCTCGGCCCTGGACCATGCCCACGAGACCGGAATCTTTCACCGTGATGTGAAAAGCTCCAATATCTTGCTGGAGGAGAGCGGGGCTGAGCTCGAGCCTTTTCTGATCGACTTCGGAGTGGCCCGTTTCAAAAGCGATAATTATGCTGTAGATGAGGAGACAGCCGGGAGCAATACTCTGGTCGGAAGCCCGGGCTATATGGCGCCGGATGCCGCCTCAGGCATGACCTATGACCGGCGCTCCGAGATCTATTCTCTCGGTTGCGTCTTATATGAATCGCTCACCGGTCATGTCCCCTTCGCTGAAGCCACCGCTCTCGAGACTATCTCGATGCACGCTCACAGACCGGCCCCTGCTCTTGCTGAAGGACTCGAAGGGGCGACTTTCTCCGATGAGCTCGAGGGTCTTGTCGCCCGCTGCCTTGAAAAAGACCCCGAGAATCGCTACCAGACGATGCTCGAGCTCAAGGGCGCCCTGGAGCGGCTGCAGACTCGCCCTGTGCCAGTGACCGAAGCTCCTGCCGCTTCTCTCGAGCCGAAGCGGTCGCCTGTTTTGAAAGCCGTGCTCATTATCGGGTCTGCATTTTTCTTGCCAGTGCTCGCCCTGCTTGCTTATTACGAGATGTCCCCGGCTGACAATCGAGTGAAGAATCCTGCGAAAAAATCGCAGGCCAGAAGTGAGGTGTCGGCTTCAGCCCGTCCGAAGAGCGCTGGCGTATCAGGGACATCGGATACATCTACTGACCTTTCCAGTATGCCCGACCTGTCCGAGTCTGATAGCGCCGAGTTCGGATTCGACATGGGTAGCTCCCCGACCCGCGAGGGTCTTTCTGCCCCGGAGTATTATCACCAGGCCCTGGGTTTCAAGAATATGGGAATGCCCAATGAGGCCCGGCTCGCCATGAACAAAGCCGCCGAGGTCGGTGACCCGGCTATGAAAGCAAAAGCCGAGCGCTTTTTGCGAGTGCATATTCCTCAGACGAAAATTCCCATGGATGCGGTCTATGCAAATATCGATGCGTATACCAAGATGTCCGCTGCTCTTCCTTCTACCGGCGCTGATTACGAGCTGCATCCCGAGATCAAGAACGATCCCAATGCTCTGGAGGCGGTGCGGCGCTGGCACGAGATGATCAAGACCTATCCTTCCTTCGAGTGGCCTTTTATGGACCTGGGTCTTTTCCACCTGCGTACCGGCAACTATGTGGAGGCGGAGAAGATGTACAGGAAAGTGCTCGACATTCACCCTGAATGCTACGAGCCCTGGGTGATCATCGGCATAATCAACGAGAGACAGGGCAAGCTCGAGAAAGCGATGAAGTGTATCGAGAGGGCTATCGAACTCGATCCCGAGCCGGTGGATGCCAGAAGAATCCGGGTACGCCTGCTCCGGAAAATGCAGTCGCCGAAGAAAGAAAAACACATGCCATGAAGCGTCCTGAACTCCCCGACCGATACAAGATCTTGAAAGTGCTCGGCAAAGGCGGCATGGGCACTGTTTTCAAGGCCAGGGACGGCAATCTGGACAAGGTCGTGGCGATCAAGGTCCTGCGTGGAGACTTCGCGCAGACCGATCAGGTCTCGCTTCAACGCTTCCAGCGAGAGGCAGTGGCTGCCGGCAAGCTCAAGCATGACAATCTTATTTCGGTGTTGGATTTCGGTGTTACCGACGAGAGTCATCCCTATCTGGTCATGGATTATGTCGAGGGACCGACTTTCAAGAGTCTTATCGAGAGCCCGAGCGCAATTGCTCTCGAGCAAGCTCTCGACATTTTTTGCCAGGTCGCTTCGGGTATGAGCCACGCTCACCAGAATGGCGTCGTCCATAGAGATCTCAAACCGGCCAATATCGTGCTTTCAAGGCAAGAAGACGGTACGACCAGGGCGATAGTCATCGACTTCGGAATTGCCCGGATGGAGGAAGGCGGAGCTCTGACCCGGACAGACGCCATCGTCGGGAGCCCGCTCTATATGAGCCCCGAGCAGGTGCGGGGTGAGGAGGTCGATGCTCGAGCAGACATCTATTCTCTTGGTTGTATCATGTTTGAATGCCTGACTGGTCGGCCTCCATTTCAGGGTGCCACTGCTCTCGATACCATGAACATGCATGTGTCGCGTGCCGCACCATCCATCAACGAAAACCGTCCGGATGATCCTTACCCGCAGTCTCTTGAAAATATAGTGACGCAGTCCCTCGCCAGGTCTCTCGAGAAGCGCTATCAGTCCATGGCGGAGCTCCTGACAGATCTGGAGAAAGTCAAAGAGGAGCTCTCGCTCGCGCCGGTCTCTCCTGCCGGGGAGGCTCCGGCTCGCCGGCAGGGAGACGGGTTGATGCCGGTCTTCGCTATTGCCGGAGTCGTTCTGATTGCGACTGTCGCTTTCATTGTCCTGACGTTGTTCCCGGCAAAGGAGCCCGAGTCGCCGGCCCCTCTGAAAGAGGCCTATCGGATGTCCAAGGACAGGGAGTCCACCATGGCGGAGCTGAAGCTGGAGCTCAAGGAGCCTGGCAAACAGAGGATCGATGCGCTTCGCGAAGGCGTTATCGACAGGGCGATGCTGGTGATGGTGGAGAAATCCGGACGGACCAAGCTCGATGCGAGAAGCGCGAAGTTCGACAATCCTGCCGATCTATCGGTCCTGTCGAAGCTTCGCTGGTTGAAGGCTTCTTATACTAATATCGGTGATGTCGGTATCCGGGCTCTGTCCGGATGCAAAGATCTGGACTATCTCGATATCACCAGCACGGATGTGAGCCGTTCTGGACTGGAGGTTATTGCCGGATTCGAGAAGCTGACCTGGTTGCAACTCGACTATCCCAGGCAGCTCAAACCGGCCGATCTGTTGGTGCTCAAAAGACTTCCTCTGCTCAGGACCCTGGAGACGAGACATTTCGATTTCGATGACAAAAGCCTGATCGCTCTGTCCGAACTGAGACACTTGCGAAAGATTCATCTCAGCCCGAACTCGGCACTGTCAGAGGAAGGGATCGAGAAATTCAAGAAGGCTACAGGTTGTGTCGTGGAGATAGCGGACGACGATCCCGGTAGAAGCGCTGCTAGAAATAAAGATGCCGAGGATGTCTTCCGGATAAGAGACAATCTGGATGGACTTTAGATGAGATCCTGATCTCTAGCCCGAGGCGTTTCTGGCAACGGCGAAGAATTGCTCCAGCCAGTCGGCGTTCTCTTTGCTCCAGGCGACATTCTTGCAGGCTTCGTCTTTCTCATCGAGGAGCTGGTCGATAGCGCTCAGGGTGCGGGGATCGCCTTCGGCAAGACCACGAGCGAACTGGGCTTCCTGCTCCAGGGTCGGAGCGCTCGGGTGAGCGGGTGGATTGGGTTTGCTGCCGTTTGTCGGGAGGCAGAAACGCTCGAATTGCTCCAGCAACTCTTTGCTGCCCGGGCTCTGGTGATAGCAGAGCACCGCCATGGCATAGCTGGCGGTGTTCCAGTAATTTCCCCTGATTGTTTCGTCCACTACTTGCTTGAGAAGGGTTTCACCCGAGTCTTTGAGCTCGGGCTTGCGGCACCACCGGGCGGCGGCGAAAACAATGTCTTCCACCACCGATTGACATTCGAGACGCTTGAAATCATCCGGGGCGAGGTCCTTGTCGCGAGCGGATTCATGGGAAAAGAGCTTCTCGAGCAGGCCGGGCTCGGGTCGTTCGAGATGGCCGGCGAGGGTGGCCGCGACTTTCCGGTCATTGAAATTGTCCGAGGAGAAAGAGTGCTCGATCAGTCCGGGTGCCGAGGAGATGGCGCCAAGCGGCTTGAGCACTGCGCCTTCTAGACCTGCCGGCATGAGCTCATCGCCGACCATGGCGCAGAGGTCGTCCCACATTTCGAGCAAATCTAAGGTGTTTTCGGCCATGGTAATCTCACTTCGGGTCCTACTTAGTATACAGCCAGTCAGTGACCGGACCGTTAGGACCGGCAATGACCGGCAGAAAGCGGCTCGTTCTGTTGGTTCTGGACGATTCTTAGCGGGCGCTAATCCGGTGACTTTTCTTTTCTTTTCGTATTCGCCCTGCAGGTCTGCCTGATCGGCTTCGGAGGCGACGCCGAGGGTTATTCTCCTGTTGCCAATATGCCGAATTCTGTTATTGTCAGAATCATCCTCAAGACGACGGCTCGAAAAGCATTATGAGCCGCGGGTCTTTCGTCGACACGCGGGTCGGGAGAGTGGCATGACCATAGAATCAGCAGCAACAGTATCGACGAGCAGCTGGTCCTATATCTTTCCGAATCTAGTTCTTGTGATGGCATATATCTCGATCATGATCGAGAAGATCCCGAAAGTCGCCACCGCCCTGGTCGGCTCCTCGCTTTTGATTGTCTGTCACTATCTTACTCAGGAAGAGGCTTTTGCCTGTATCGACTTCAATGTGATCAATCTCCTGGTAGGGATGATGATCCTGATCAATATTCTCGGGCATACTGGAGCTCTCAATGCTCTGGGCATTCTGGCCGCTCGTCTCACCCGCGGTCACAATCTCCTGATGCTTCTTGTTTTCTCCGTGCTCACAGCCTTTCTGTCGGCGATCTTCGACAATGTCACCACGGTGATTTTGATCGGCAGTATCACTTGCGCGATTTGCAAGAAGCTCGACATCAATCCGGTCCCTTTTCTCGTGGCGGAGACGATCTGCTCCAATATAGGCGGCACTGCCACTCTCATCGGCGACCCGCCCAATATAATGATCGGCAGTGCGGCAAGGCTGAGCTTCAACGATTTCCTATTCAACCTTACTCCTGTTGTCCTGATGATTCTTCCGGTGGCTCTCGGTACCCTCTGTCTGATCTATAGAAAGGATCTCCTGGAGCAGAACAGCTATCACAAGGTCAAAGACGACCTCCCACTCAACGGAGCGATCACCGATTACCCGCTGATGATCAAGGCGATTGCGGTAATGATATGCGTCTTTACCGGTTTCATCTGTCACGGTTTCATCGGGCTGGAAGCCGGCACCATCGCCATGGCCGGCGCCGCTTTCCTGCTCATGTTCGAGAACCGCCGCAGCATCTGGAACGACGTCGAATGGACCACGATCTTTTTCTTCATCGGTCTTTTCGTAATGGTGGGAGCGGTAGAGAAGTCAGGCACAGTCCATATACTGGCCGGCAAATTCATCGAGATGACCGGTCATGACACTGTCCTCATGCCTCTCTGTCTTCTCAACATTTCGGCTTTCGCCTCGGCGATCATCGACAATGTCCCTTATACGGCGACGATGATTCCGATGGTGGAGTCCATCCGCGATCAGTTCACCGGCATCAATGTCGAGCCGCTCTGGTGGGCGCTGGCTCTCGGTGCCTGTCTCGGCGGCAATGGCTCGCTCATCGGTGCCACGGCCAATGTAATCGTGGCGGATATGGCCAAAGCCAGCGGCTCGAAGATCTCTTTCCTGCAATTCACCATGGTGGGCGGGCTCATCATGATCCAGTCCCTGTTGATCAGCTCGATCTATCTCTGGTGTCGTTATCTCGGTTGAGATTTATGAGCGCTTATTTATGAAAAATAGAACGTAATATCCCCACCCTCCTCATGACAACCTCTCGAATAGTGATTATATTTGAGGTCTGGCGTTTTGAGGGAGATGGCGATCGCCTATGAGCGAAGAGAACATCAGTCACACTGACGATATAATCCCGGTCTCGCAACGACGGGAACCAGTGACCATGGGTCTTCTGTGGATCACCATGATGACTTTCTTTCCAGGGGTGCTCGTAGGTTTCACCTGGTTCAAAGAAGGTCTTTCTTTCATGCAGGTCGTGATCTGTACTCTTGCCGCCTGCCTGCTCATGCTCGCCTATGCCATTCCCTCGTGCTATCTCGGGGCGAAGAGCGGCCGGAGCTATGGCTGCCTCATACGCAACGTTTTCGGTCGTATGGGCAATCGCATTGTCGCCCTCAATCTGGTCTGGATGTTCATCGCCTGGTACGGGCTATGCTCTCTATTTCTGGCTGAGAATCTCGAAGGGCTCTTTCACTACAACCTGCCTGTTTTCTATGTGGCGCCGGCTCTGGCTTTCCTCATGGCTTTCAACAATTTCTGGGGCTTCAAGGGCGTCGCTAATTTCGCCCGCTTCTTCGCGGCACCGCTTCTGATCATCTGGGTCGCATATACGTTTTATAAAACCATAGGCACAGTGCCCAGCTCGGTCTTCTTCGAGTCCGGCACCTGTACCCTTACCGCAGCCCTGGCCCTGGTGGCCAATTTCGTAATCGGGGTGGCAGTATGGGGAAACGAGGCTGATTACTGGCGCTATGGCAAACCCAGAATGGTGTCGACCATGATTCCAGTCGGGATGGCTTTGATGCTCGGCCAGGTGATCTTTCCGATCAGCGGCTGGCTGGTAGCGCGTATGACCGGCATCACCGACTACGGTGCCGGCACCAGTTTCATGAATGAGTATTCTTTTGGCGGCATAGCGATTCTGGGTGCTCTTGTCCTGTCCGCGTCTTATTTCGCCGCCAATGACTCGAACTTGTATGGCTCCACCAATGCTCTCAATCACATAGTGAAGCTCCCTCACCGGGTGGCTGTCACTATCCTGGCTGTTCTGGGCGCCACGGTGGCAGCGATTCTCTCCGGTACCGGCTGCGCTCAGTCACTGGAGAAGGTCGCTTCTCTCAACTGTGTGATCATGGCAATGCCGACAGTGATCCTGAGTACCGAATATTTCATCGTCAGACCGCTTCTCTCGATCAGCACCGACTTTTCGAGGATTCCCCTGGATCACGAGCTGCCTCTGGTATATAAGCCGGCGGTGGCGGCTCTGGTGGCAGGCTGCGCAGTCGGCGTAGCAACAGCCGGAGTGATCCCCGGTCTCGAGTTCATGCATGTGGGTATCTGCTCGGTGCAGGGCTGGCTATTCGGGATGCTCGTCTATATTCCCTGCCGTTACTGGCAAGAGCGTCAGGAGAGCCGCGTCGATATTGAGTGTCGGAGTCTCTCCCAGGTCGTCGTCCAGGATGAGCTGGCGGAGCCAGTCGCCAGATAGAACCAGATTATAGAGCTGGATTATTCGCTTCGTAGATCTCCCAGACCGGTCACGGCCGGGTAACGTTCACTGTCGAGAATGCAGAGAAAGCGTTTCTCGGGGGAATTTTCCATGACCATGTTCGAGTGTCCGAAAGACAGAGCCGTGCAGGATCCGGCTGTCTTGCCTGTAGATCGACTCAATGTTTTGATGAGCGCCCGCGCCCTGGAGGGCAAGATGATAGCCAATACGAAGGGCAATCTTCCGGACGTTCAACTCGTGGAAGCAATGGACCGTCTGGCGACGGATCCCTCATCCCTCGTCAAAGTATTCGATCAGATCTATGACGACGTGAAGGTCAATACATTTGGACCGATGGTTTGCGGTATCAAGGCTCAGTATCCCCGAGTGAGCAAGTTCAAGTTCGAGAACGACAGAGCTGGCAAATTGCGATCCTTCGAATTCTCGGTACAGAGAGAGCCTCACGGTCACTCGGAGCACAAGCACTTCGACGTCCTGGGCAAGCAGTACCAGGTGAAGAGCTGGACTCGTTAGACCCGATCAATATTTATTCCAATCAGAGATCCGACTTGTACTTCTGCGCTCGAATCACTGCCGAGCGGGAGACCCAGAAGACTCTCTCTTTCTCTCTGGTGCCTTTGACCTCGACTTTTACGGCTTCTTTGCCGGTATCCTCGAGGATCTTGATAGTCGTATCGTTGTTGAGCTGGATGACGTCTCCCTGAAGCTCGAGCTGTGCCACATGAAGCTCGTCGGAGAGAAGGACTATGTCTTTCAGCTCGGGCTCATGGCGGAAGGCATATACGAAAGGCCTGGCCGTGTCTTTCACCTTATGCTCGAAGCTGCCGGGCATCTTGAATGAAGGGAGCTTCGGCTTGAATATGGAGAAAGCGATGAAAAAAACCAGGGCCAATAAGCCGAGCCAGAAGAGCATCCAGCCCACCCAGTAGACCATAGAGATTACATGCCAGAAGGCCCAGAGCCCGACACCTGCCAGGAGAAGAAACGCGAAAAAGTAGAAAATGAATTTCATGGCTGGTTGATCTATACCCTGTTAGCTATTGATCCGCTGCTGCTACCGGATTGCCGTGCTCTTTTATGGCCCTCACGAGGAAATTGGCTGCCAGGGCCTGGCGAAAGCTGATACCGATTCCCGGGGCTGGATCGGGAAGAGCATTGTTGAAGGCGAGATCGCTATTGTTGTCGAAATGACCGACCAGATGAAGGATGCGACCGCGTCCGTAATCGAGGGTGAAAGCAAGAATCCCGAGCTCGGATGGATCCATCCTCATGAGCAGCCGGCTGCGGGCCAGCACTCGCACCGGACCCGGTCTCACCACTTTGACAGTCTGGCTCTTCTTGTCGAGCTTCCAGTAAGCAGCTTGAGGAACGTTCTTGAACAGCTCCGGATCGGGATCCACCACAACGGCATCGACGACCCTGCCTTCGGTGTAGCCGCCGTTCCACTCGACGAATCCCGGGAAAGCCTTTTGCAGGACTCCGGCCAGGGCCCAGTCGGTGGTAATGAGAAAGCCCCCCATTCCCACGAAACGCCGGATGGACAGTATCGCTTCACTGGGGATATCGCCGGCACAGTTGATTACTATTACTTTGGCCTGATCGAGATTTGTCTCGCTGAAACTCCTGGCGGATACCTGGGTGAAAGGCAGCCCGAAGGACCTCATCACATGCCCCGAATCATCCCATTTTCCTTTTACCTCGATGATGTCCTCCTTGGAGATATTGCCCTTGAGACCGGGGTGCGTTTTCTCGAGCCAGGACTTGAAGGTGGTAGGTGAGATATTCTCGGCTTTGTCCGGAGGTGGAAAAAATGGTGCTTGTTGCAGGCGGTTGGCGGCGAAGCCGTCGA
Organism: Cyanobacteria bacterium HKST-UBA02; assembly: GCA_020431945.1. The sequence continues at coordinate 10,306 of JAGQHH010000410.1, forward strand.
GACCGGGCAACTGGGTGCGGCGCCGGTAATCCTGTCTGAACGTGCTGATCGTTGCTTGCAACGGAGTGTTCTTGCCGTCCCCTTGAATCGCTCCGCTGGTTTTGACGTCCTCTGATTCGGCTTGATCATCGTCGGATCCGGGGTCGCGGGTGGTGCCACTGCCGGCCCAGGTTCGCTCTCCTTTTTGAGGTGTCCGGTAGACCGGCGGCGGGGCCTGGGCCGGGACGTTATAGTCCGCCGGAGCGTCCTGAGCGCCGGGTGGTTGAGCTGGCGGTTGTCTTGCCGGAAGCCTGAACTCGCTGACCCCGTCTTCCACCCAGTCGGAAGCCACACAGGGGCTCAAAATAAAAAAAGCACCCAGCACGAGGGCTGGAGGCAGGACGGCAGGCAGAATCTTGCTTCTTTGCATGGGTTCAGTCTAACGCCTGCCCGTACTAATTGCCATTGCCGGGCAAGAGAATGTGAAAATTTCAAGGACGCGCCGGCAAACCGGTCCGGGACCGGTATCTCAGCCAGTGACAATCTGATTCAGGCTCGCTTGCGCGACTTGGTAATTTTCGCGTCGTCCATGTTGTTGATGGAACGTCTGAGACCTGCGAGAGCTTTCAAGTTCGGAAGGATGACTTCCTTCATTTCCTCGAGCTCGTACGTGCCGATCTCGCCTCTGTCATAGCGGCGGCAAACGTCTTCCCAGAGCTCGAACAGCCTTTTGGGGTCGCAGGTCTCTCGGGCTCGTT
>JAGQHH010000411.1 GCA_020431945.1 Cyanobacteria bacterium HKST-UBA02
ACGCCGGTTTCGTGGGCGATGATCTGCTGGGTGCGCAGAGCGATATGAGCGGCCTTCTGAGTGGGCAGGCCGAGCACTTCATCCATCGAATTGGTATGCAGGCTCTGGGTACCGCCCAGGACACCGGCCAGGGCCTCGATAGCGGTACGGACGATATTGTTCTCGGGTTGCGGCGCGGTCAGTGAGCAGCCAGCGGTCTGGGTGTGGAAGCGGAGCTTGAGAGTACGCTCGTTCTCGGAGCCGTACTTGTAGCGCATGCGCTTGGCCCAGATCCGGCGGGCAGCACGGAACTTGGCGATTTCCTCGAAGAAATCGATATGCGAATTGAAGAAGAAAGAAAGACGGGGCACGAAGTCGTCGAGCTCGAGACCGGCTTCGAGACCGGCATCGACATAGGCGAATCCGTCGGCCAGGGTGAAAGCCAGCTCCTGCACCGCTGTCGCACCGGCTTCCCGGATGTGATAGCCCGAAATCGAGATGGTATTCCAGCGTGGCACTTCCCGGGTGCAGAAAACCATCATGTCTTGAATCAGCTTGACGGCGGGCCGGGGCGGGACCAGATAGGTCTTCTGAGCGATATATTCCTTGAAGATATCGTTCTGCAGAGTGCCGTTCAGTTTCTTCCAGTCAAAGCCTTGCTTGCGGGCATTGGCCAGGAACATGCAGAAGATGATCGAAGCAGGACCGTTGATGGTCATGGAGGTGGAGACTTCGTCCAGAGGCAGGTCCTTATAGAGGATCTCGACATCCTCCAGGGAGTCGATGGCGACGCCGCAGACCCCGACCTCGCCGTGAGCCTTGGGGTGATCCGAATCGTAGCCCATCAGGGTGGGCAGATCGAAAGCAGTGGATAGTCCGGTCTGACCCTGGCTGAGCAGATATTTGAAACGCTCGTTGGTCTCCTCGGGACCGCCGAAACCGGCGAATTGACGCATGGTCCAGAGCTTGCCCCGGTACATGTCTTTGTGGATGCCCCGGGTGTAGGGGAACTGGCCGGGATCGGCAAGCTGCTTGTCATAGTCGAAGTCTTTCAGGTCTTCTTTCGTATAGACCGGCTTCAGAGGGATGCCCGAGATAGTCTCGTAGACTCGCTCCTTCTTTTTGGGTTTCGAAAGCTCCTTGACCATAAGTCCCCCTTGCGGCGTCTATATATCTTTTGTACCTGTTATGATTTTCCTACGAAATTGCGCCATATTCAAGGTTTCTATATAAAGGACTAATTCCATGACTACCGCCAGCAAGACCCAGGATGCCCGGAAGATGCTCGACGAGATCCTTGCCAGCAAGGAGCCGATAGCGGTGAAAGCGCCCAGGGGGACCGAGCTCAACGCCCGGGGCTGGCTGCAAGAAGCCGCCCTGCGCATGCTCCTCAACAACCTCGACGCCGAGGTCGCCGAGCGTCCCCTGGATCTCGTGGTCTATGGCGGCTCGGGCAAAGCAGCCCGCAACTGGGACTGCCTGAAAGCAATCGTGAAATCGCTTCTCAGCCTTGAAGATGATGAAACACTCTTAATTCAATCCGGCAAACCGGTGGGAATATTCAAGAGCCACAAAGACGCACCCCGGGTGCTCATCGCCAACTCGAACCTGGTGGGCAAATGGGCGGACTGGGATCATTTCCGGGATCTGGAAAAGAAAGGCCTGATCATGTTCGGTCAGATGACTGCCGGGTCCTGGATCTATATCGGCACCCAGGGAATTCT
>JAGQHH010000412.1 GCA_020431945.1 Cyanobacteria bacterium HKST-UBA02
CACCGGCATCGGATCTCCGGGCCAGGTCTCCGAGCCGGTCAGGGTACCGTGCACAGCAGCGCGATCGCTGAAGACGCCGGGCATCCTGCCCACCAGATGGTGAACGAACTCACCCCCCTCCGAGAATCCGGCCAGAATCTGATCTTCAGGATCGACTGCCACCCCCAGATCTTTCTTGACGCTGTCCACAACCGCTTTCATATAGTTCACATCGTCATAGCTCGGATCGGTCTCGGTCAGCCCGGCTCCCGGCGAGTTCCAGGAGGCGAGCCCATCTTCGCCCACTTCGGCAAGAGGGTAGACCGCCACGAAGCCTCTCTCCTCCGCATACCGACTCATCTCGGTTTCGCGATCCATGAGACCCGAGGCATCGCCTTCATTGACACCATGAAGAACATAGACCACCGGCAGCGGTCCTTCATGATTCTCTGGCACATAGACCTGATAGGCTCTTTTACGACCGTCTACGGTGAGCTCGACGGTGCTCAATTTACCCGGAGTCACCGCCGACTCGCTCTTTCGATCGACAAGCTCGAGAGCGGGCAATTCCGCTTTCGGGCCTTCGCCGGTCAGACGCTCCCCCGGTGTGGACGGTGCCCTGCCGAGTCTTTCATTTTCGAAAAAACGTGGTGCCCCCGAATCAGGAGGGACTTCAACTCGATCGATATGCTGCAATTCCATAAAAAAACCTGCCCCTGGAGCGATGAACTGATCTCACCGTTCATACCGGATCAAGTTGACTTCAAGTTGACATTCGCCCTCAGTAAGCTTCTCGCTCCAGAAGCTCATTGAGCTTCTGCTTGGCTTTGAGAGTCTCTTTGCTCTTCGGACCAAGATGCTTCTCATAGATTGCTATGGATCGATCGATACAGCCCTCGGCTTCCTTATAACGGAGCTGTCCTTCATACACCCGGGATAGCCAGAGCATTTCGGAAGCCACCGAAAGTCCTTCGTTGCCCTCGATACGGGTGCGAATTTCCAGAGACTCCCGGAGCAGATCTTCGGCGGCCTCGAGATTGTCCAGGTTATAGCTACAGATGCCGAGATTGTAGAGAGTGTTGGCCAGTTTGGGATCGTCATTGCTCAGGACTTTGCGCCTGATCGAAAGGGCGAGCTTAAAACGGGTGGCGGCTTCCTCCCAGAGTCCCTGCTGCATATAGAGCCCTCCCAGGTTATTGACACTGGCGGCAACCGGCTCCGACTCATTTCCATATGCCAGGCTGGCTGCTTTGAGACCCCGGATGAAAAACTCTTCGGCATTTTTGTAGTCGCCCACCGAAAGGGCCCGACCGCCCAGATTGGCGAGTTTGGTCCAGTCGCTAGCGGAGGCGCTGTTCTTGCTTCCCCGGGCTTCCACATGAAGACCGGTATTTAAGAAGAGAATCGAGACGATCAGAAAAAGAGCCACAAACCGCATGACAATCATACTTGCAGAAATCCTCAGCTCTGATAAGAATACAGCATGGATTCGACACTCATTCTCACCTGTCTTGCCATCGTCACCGCCAGCTCTCTGCTGGCCATAGCCGGTCTCGTACTGGTGCGCCGGTTCGTGAAAGCAGAGTCCCTGAAAGCATCCCATGAAGTGGGCGGCTACCTGCTCTCCATAGTCGGCACCATCTATGCTGTGGTGCTCGGTCTGGTAGTGGTGGATGCCACCGCCAAATATCAGCAGGCCATGACCATCACCGAGCAGGAAGCCAACTGTCTCGCCGATATTTATCTGCTGTCGAATCAGTATCCGGAGAACAAGAAAGAAGTCATCCACGATCTCTGCAAGGCTTATGCCAGGCAACTGGTGGATCAGGAGTGGAAGCTCATGAAATGCTCAAGACAGTGTCCCATGACCCAGGGCACCGCCCTGGAGCTCATGCAGGCAGTCTGCGATTTCGAGCCGGCCACAGAAAAAGAGATTGCCATCTATCCGATAACGGTCCAGGAAGCCTGCAATCTCTGGGACAACCGCCGGGCCCGGATCAATCTAGCCACCCACGGAATGCCCATGGTGGAATGGGTGACCCTGCTTCTGGGCGGAGCCCTCACCATAGCATTCACTTACTTCTTCGCTATAAACAGTCTCAGGACCCAGTTATTGATGACTGTGATCGTCACCACCATCACATCCCTGAATCTTTATCTGGTCTATGTATTCGCCCATCCATTCTCGGGCTTGCTGCGGGTCACCCCGGATGCCATCGAGCTGGACCGTTCAATCTTCGAGACCAAATTCAGATAACCGAAACTGAAAGCCCGGGAACCGGAGGCGGTATCGCCACGTTCCACTGAATCGAGTCGAGAGTATCGGCGATCGCTTCGGCACAATCTTCGATACTGGCGACAGGCGCCGAGAAATGGATCTCATCGATACGTGTCCCGTCCGATTCGGCATCCACGAAAACGCTGACGAAACTCCGCTCGCCGACGGTATCGGTCCAGAAAACTATGAGCACGGATCGGTGATTGAGCTCCCGCACCTCGGCAGACTGCAGAATGACCGTTGCCACGCTCTCCTCGGCTGCGAAAGCACCGGAGACCGGACCGAGAATATCGGACACGCCCCTCAGCTCGGCTCTGTCCAGAGCCTTTTTCACTCCGGCGTGGGAGAGGAGTCTGCGGAAAGCAGATGCAGTACCGGAATCGACTTTGAATCCACGATGCCAGAAATCCAGGGTGACATCGAGATCGGCTCGAAGACGGAATCGTTTGAAAATCTGCCCGCAGCAGGACACGTCTCCGGAAAGAGCCGTAGATCGCCGGCACTCCTCCCAGCCGCTCAGGCGAAGAAATTTGATGCTCCCTAAAATCTCTCCTGATCTCCGGCTGGCATCGGAATTGCCGCTCGAAAATCGCAGTTCGTTTACCTGTCTTTGCATATCGATTCTTGTTGTTCCTGCTTCGCGGTTAGTCTTCAATAGAACAAACAGGATACCTTTTTGATTTACACCGGATGCATCCGGGCGTATTGACAATGCCACAAGCACCTGACAACCTCAACCGTAGAATCCCCACCAGGTCTGGTCAAATAAAAGCAAACTCATCCAGAGCCGCCCTGGCAGGGCGAAAGCGGTTGGCAGTCCCGGATCAGCCTGAGAACCCCTGTAATAGCCATAAATACATAGTTCGTCATTCTCTATAGGCTCAGAGGAAGCGCAAATGTATAATCTTCATTAATAATTACGCCTTTGCTCTTCTAGCCCGCGAGCAAGCCGCCTTCAATCCCAGAGAAGATGACCCAGACATTCGAAAAGCCACTGATCAAGCTCCTGGAAGACCAGGGTCGCGACCCCGCCGATGTAAAACAGGTCCAGAAAGCCTACGACTTCGCCCACAAAGCGCATGACGGGCAGCTTCGCAAGTCGGAGGATCCATACATCATCCACCCGGTGGAAGTGTCCATGATCCTCGCCGAGCTCGACGCCGACGTTCAGACTCTCTGCGCCGCCCTCCTCCATGACGTGCTGGAAGACTGCGATGTGACGCCCAAGCAGATGGAGAAAGAGTTCGGTCCGGACATCGTCACCATAGTCGAAGGCGTAACCAAGCTCGGCAAATTCAGTTTCAGCTCCAAAGAAGAACGCCAGGCAGAGAACTTCCGCAAGCTCATCGTAGCCATCGCCGAAGACTTCCGGGTAGTCCTGGTGAAAATGGCAGACCGTCTGCATAACATGCGGACCATGGATCACATGTCTCCCCACAAACAAGTGGAGATATCCAAAGAGACCCTGGAAATCTACGCCCCCCTGGCCAACCGTTTCGGTCTCGGGGAGATGAAATGGGAGCTCGAGGATCTCGCCCTTCGTTATG